>NZ_CP144212.1:0-265000 GCF_041378895.1 Dechloromonas sp. ZY10 | reverse complement strand
TTACCCCCCCAACAACTAGTTGACATCGTTTAGGGCGTGGACTACCAGGGTATCTAATCCTGTTTGCTACCCACGCTTTCGTGCATGAGCGTCAGTATCGGCCCAGGGGGCTGCCTTCGCCATCGGTGTTCCTCCACATCTCTACGCATTTCACTGCTACACGTGGAATTCCACCCCCCTCTGCCGTACTCTAGTGAGGCAGTCACAAGCGCAGTTCCCAGGTTGAGCCCGGGGATTTCACGCCTGTCTTACCAAACCGCCTGCGCACGCTTTACGCCCAGTAATTCCGATTAACGCTCGCACCCTACGTATTACCGCGGCTGCTGGCACGTAGTTAGCCGGTGCTTCTTATTCCGGTACCGTCATCCATGTAGGGTATTAGCCCACACGATTTCTTCCCGGCCGAAAGAGCTTTACAACCCGAAGGCCTTCTTCACTCACGCGGCATGGCTGGATCAGGCTTTCGCCCATTGTCCAAAATTCCCCACTGCTGCCTCCCGTAGGAGTCTGGGCCGTGTCTCAGTCCCAGTGTGGCGGATCATCCTCTCAGACCCGCTACAGATCGTCGCCTTGGTAGGCCTTTACCCCACCAACTAGCTAATCTGATATCGGCCGCTCTATCAGCGCAAGGCCCGAAGGTCCCCTGCTTTCCTCCTCAGAGAATATGCGGTATTAGCGTAACTTTCGCTACGTTATCCCCCACTGAAAGGTACGTTCCGATACTTTACTCACCCGTTCGCCACTCGCCGGCACCCGAAGGTCCGCTGCCGTTCGACTTGCATGTGTAAGGCATGCCGCCAGCGTTCAATCTGAGCCAGGATCAAACTCTTCAGTTCAATCCAACAAACTCGCAAATTCACTGACGGTAGATTTCTCTACCTATTACTCGGTGTATTTGCCTTAATACTATTTGCGATTGCTCGCTTTCGCATCAAGACACCCACACCTATCGGTTGTCCAAATTGTTAAAGATCACTACCGCGCCAACTCGTCGTTTCAAACAACTCGTCGTCTGCAGCAGAGAAGCGAGATTATGAACAACTCCTCACTTCTCGTCAAGCACTTTTTTAAAATTTCTTTTTCGAAACCACCGAAAAACAATACCTAAAAAACCGCTTCACTCTTCGCCGCTTCGCTTCCTGACTCGTTTCCGAATCCCCGTCGCGTCGAAGAGGTGCGCATTCTACTCAACTTTAAAAATACGTCAATACCTTTGACGAAATTTCTCGAATCAGAAAGCAGCGGCCTCTGCCTCAAGATAAGCGAGACTGACATATTTCCCGATATTCGACTCAAAGCCCTTGGTTTCGCTTGCTTTGCTCGCCACCCGGGGATCACTCAACACTCGCGTTTTTGCCTCTGCCAACGGCAGATCCTCGGCCACAGCCCGCTCACAGGATTGGTATATCCCTTCGAACAACTCGCGATTCCAGTCAAGCACCCCGCCCCCAGGCTGGCCATGCCCCGGCACCCAGATTTTAGCCCGCGCGTTTCGCTCCAACTGACGATAGGCATTTAGCGTTCCAAGATAAGAGCCATCATCCATATTGGCAATACGGCGATCCATTGCTACATCTCCCACGCAGACGACCGCATCGTTGACCACTTCGATGCAAATATCCGCAGGCGTGTGAGCAGTACCGTAGTGATGAATCCGGACCAACAGGTTGCCATACCTGAATTCATCCCCGTGAGCTACCGAGGCCGTAGGAACTACAACCTCCGTCCCCAAACTCGCTTGATTGGTCCATTGTTCCATCAATCTTCGCCACAAATCGCCCTGCACTCCAGCGATCGCCTGCACGGTTTGCGGATGGGCATAGATCGGCATCCCAGGAAATGCTGCTGCAAACGCCGCATTTCCGAGAAAATGATCACCATGGTAGTGGGTATTGAATGCAGCAATCACCGGCTTGGCGAATTGGCGCTGCAACTGACGAATGGCCATCTCTCCGATTTGAACCGACGCACCAGTGTCTATAACCAGCAAGCCTTCGGAAGTGTCCACAAAAACCAGATTGCACATCATGCCGCGATTTTCCGGAGTAGGAAAACCATCCGGCGCGATGATGGCCCATACGTGCGGGGACAGTTGCCGTAGCGGATGGTCCTCAACGGCCGGACCACGAACGAAGGCATCAACCTCCCCCGCCCAAGCCGCCAACCCCTCCCAAGACATCATAGTTGCCGCCCCTGCCGCCAATCCCGACAACCGCAGAAAATCACGACGCTTCATAAGAATTCCAACACACGATGAAATGCTGATGATCGCGCCGATTTCAGCCTTCGTCTACACTACCGCAATGAAAAAATATCCATTGTCATTCATCAGTCTTTGCCTGCTGGGCGTGGCTGCAGCAATTCCCGGATTGGGCAGCGTGCTTGGATTCGGCGGCTGGCTACACCCTCTGCTCGAAGACCCGATGGCCGGACTGGCATTCATCGTTTCGGCGTTGGCGCTATTCGGCTCGGCGGCATTCCCCTTAATATTGAGACGCCTTCAAGAGGCCGAGCAGTAGAACCTTCAGTTGCCTTGCACCAAAGGATGCGTTGAAAGTTCAGCCAGGCGCTGTAAACCGATCTCAATCTCTCCCAGCAATAACTGGCAATCAGCTGCTGCCTCCTCGCCGGACCTGGCACAACAAAGCTCAAGCATCTCTGCTGCCGAACGCAGCGAAGTCGCCCCCAAAGTAGCGGCCAGGCCCTTTAATGTGTGGGCCAGACGTTTGGCCAACTGCCAATTTCCTCCTGAAATGGCATCACGCAGTTCATCCGCCACCTTTTCCTGCCCGGAAAGGACCTCTGCGTACATGAATCGATACATTTCGCGATCGCCTCCCATCCGCCGTAGCGCCACTGGGAACCCATCAAGTTCCGGAGGAACGGGAACCTGCGGCAACACCGCAACTTCGCCCTCTCCCGAAGACGCCCGAGGCAGTACCTGCGTCTCGGTAGAGGCACACCACCTGACCAATGTCGCGTAGAGATGCTCCCGATCAATCGGCTTCGCTACATAGCCTTGCATCCCAGCCTCAAAACAACGCTGGCGGTCCTCGGCCATGGCGTTTGCGGTCAACGCAATAATCGGCAATTGATCGCAGGCGGGATCCTCGCGGATCAGACGCGTAGCCTCGATCCCGTCCATGATTGGCATCTGCATGTCCATCAGGATCGCCCGATAGCGCTCCGGCCCTGCCAGCACCAGGGCGACAGCCTCCTTGCCATCAACCGCAGTATCGGTTGTGACGCCAACCCTTCGCAAGTATTGGCAAACCAGTTCAAGATTGACCGGATTATCTTCAACAACCAATACATGCACACCAGAGAGCACTGCCGACACCTGATCGGACTCGACCGGAAGCAACGATGCCGGCAAAGCCGCACTCAAGCCAAACCAAGCGGAAAACCGGAACACACTACCGATACCGGACATGCTCTCAACTGAAATCTGACCACCCATGCGCTCAACCAAGTGCCTGGAGATCACCAAGCCGAGACCACTTCCGCCAAATTCACGACTAGTCGACGCTTCGGCCTGGCCGAAAGGCTGAAAAAGCCGCTCCAACTGGACGCTGCTAATTCCAATTCCGGTATCCCGGATTGTGAATAACACCTGAACGCGCTCAGCCAAAGCATCGCGCTCGGTCAACTCGACCTCGATGTGGACGCCACCCTCACGGGTAAACTTGATCGCATTCCCGACCAGGTTGTTCAGAATCTGCGACAGACGCAAGGCATCGCCAACCAAGGCACGGGGAACATCAGGCGAGCAATTCAGCGAAAGACCGATCCCCTTCTCCTGCGCCCGCACTCCGAGCAGATCCTCCGTCCGCCGCAAGAGCAACTCAAGGTCAAAAGGCTGAAGTTCAAAAGCCAGTTTGCCGGCTTCGATTTTCGAGAAATCGAGAATGTCATCAAGAATCCCCAACAGGAATCTAGCTGAATCATAAGCCTTGCCGACATAGGCCCGCTCGACATCCGGCAACTCTCCGTCGAGCGCCAACTGCATCATGCCCATGATCCCATTCATGGGCGTCCGGATTTCGTGGCTCATGTTGGCCAGGAACTGGCTCTTGAGCCGGGTAGCCGCCTCAGCACCTTCCTTGGCCTGCAACAAGCGGCTTTCCATTTCCCGTTCACTGGAAATATCGCGAACCAAGACTGCAAACTGGCGCTGGACCCCCATGCTGGCTGTTTCGACAACCGAAAAACGAATCGGAAAAAACTCGCCATTGCGCCGCTGGGCCAAGGTTTCCCAAGGAAGCCCACGAGCGGCAATCGCATCGAGGCTAACCCCGAACCGATGCACCAGTTCGCTCCCGTCGACACACTCCGCGTGGGGCAGGAACTGGGCGATATCGATGCCACAAAAATTGCTGCTGCCACATCCGAATAGCGAGACAGCCTCGTCGTTGACCGTACTGATCACTCCTCGCTCATCGGTCAACAGCACCGCCAGAGAGGAAGCATCAAGCAAGGTCCGATTGCGATCGGAGACCAGCTTGCGCGACAAGATGCCATGAATTCGCGCGTGCAACTCGACCAGAACCACCGGCTTGCTGATGTAGTCATCGATACCGACGTGGAACAGTTCGATCCGCTTGGCCGCAGAATCGAAGGCCGTCATCGCAAGAATCGGAATATCCCCTTTACGCCCGGAGGTACGACGAATCCGGTTAACCAGACGCGAACCGGTCATCCGCCCCTGCAATACGATATCGCAGATCAGCAGATCATATTCATTCTGGCGAAATGCCTCCCAAGCTGCCTCTGCGGAATCAACTGCGTCAACCTGCAGATTCCAGGTGCGGAGTTGAGCCTCCAGGGCCATGCGTTGATCACGCGCGTCCTCTACATAGAGCACCCTGCCACGCAAGGGGGTATAGACCCCGAGAAAACGGCGCAAAAAACTGACCAGTTCGTCAATATCGTGCTTGCGGAAGATTTCGGTAATCCCGGCACGCTCTGCCAGCGCAGCAAGTTCGGCCGTCGGACTGCTGGTCAGCAGCACAATCGGCTCGAACATGAACTGCCCCGAGGTGCGGAGCTCACGCACGAAATCGACGCCATCGATATCAGGCAAATGCCGAGCAACGATGACGAAATGAAATTCGCTGCCTGGGGTCATTTCGCGCGCAGTTGCCGCATCTGTTGCCAAACTGAGGGTCAGATCGCGATAACCGCGCAAGGCCTGCTGCAAGATGTCACGATAGATTGTCGTATGGTCGACCAGCAGGATATTCATGATTCGTCGCCGGACCGGCGTCAGGGGGCAGAACGCCATTCTACCCGCGCATCAGACGCCAGTACTGGAATTTAAGAGTTGCCGTCGCGGCTCCGACAATGGCCAGAAAAGTAAGCACCGAACCCAGCGCCAAAGTTGAAAAGCCGCTGATTCCCTGCCCGACCGTACATCCCATCGCAACCACCCCGCCAAAGCCCATCAGCGCTGCCCCGAGCAAATGACTGGCGGTATCCTCGATGCTGGCAAAACCTTCCCAGCGGAAACTGCGGGTCAACAGGGCACTCAGCCAGGCGCCGCTGATCACCCCGAGGACCACGGCAATCGCAAAGCTCATCTTGCGGCTACTGTCCGACCACAGCATCAACAACTCCAGGGTATAAGCCTGCGGCGCAACAAACGTCAGCGCTTCCATACGTCCGCTGTTGGTGGCGAGAAAAGCCTCCTCCAGCGTTTCCGGATGTTCGGGTAAGTAGCCGAGGTGACCGCTGACATACCAGGCGGCGACAATCGCCAATCCGACGCCGAACCCGCCCAACAGATTATCCAGCGTCCAGAATTCGCGACGGATCAGGGCAAACACGGTCAACCCGCCGCCTATACCCAAAACCGGCAACCAAAAAGCCCACTTTGGCTCCAGCCCGGCCCGCACCAACATCGCCGGCAAATCCTGTGCGCCGGCGAGAGGCCAGACAAAGCTGTCAAGCAGATTGACCCGGAAGACTGCCAGCACACCGCGCATGGTCATGTAGGCGACGACTCCGAGGACCAGAAACACCACAACCGACTTGAGATTGCCGCCACCAATCCGGATCAGCGTTTTCGACCCACAACCGGAAGCCAGCACCATTCCGACGCCAAAACAGCCACCACCAACCAGATACGACAACCAGGTGAACGGAGCTGCCCGATAAAAAGTCTTGTCGAGGTCGATCAACCCGGCTGCGTGCAAACCAGCGGCTCCAAGAATCGCCACACCAATCGCCAGCAACCACATCCGCATGCGACTCCAGTCATCCATATTGACGATGTCAGACACCGCCCCCATCGTGCAGAAATGGGTTTTCTGGCTAATCGCCCCGAAGATAAACGCAACGGCGAAAGCCAGCCACAGGACGAGATCGGTCTGGGCTGCGAGATCCATGATCAGGAAGAATGATAAAGGGTGGGATCGGCAACACCGGCGGCGGCGAAGCCCTCTGCCCGCAGGCGGCAGGAATCGCAGACGCCACAGGCGCGACCGGCAGGATCGGCTTGATAACAGGAAACCGTGAGCGCGTAATCCACGCCCAAACGGTGACCGGTCTGAATGATTTCAGCCTTGGACAGATCGATCAGTGGCGCATGAATGTGCAGGTTCTGCCCCTCGACGCCGGCCTTGGTTGCAAGATTGGCCATCTTCTCGAAAGCGGCGATGTATTCCGGTCGGCAATCCGGGTAGCCGGAATAATCGACCGCATTGACCCCAACGAAAATATCGCGGCTACCCAGCACCTCGGCCCAAGCCAAAGCCAGCGAGAGCATGATGGTATTGCGCGCCGGAACATAGGTCACCGGGATGCCGGCCTGGACGCCGCCGGTCGGCACGGCGATCGAGGTATCGGTCAGCGCCGAACCGCCGAACTGGGCCAATCCAAAATTGATCACACGATGCTCGGCCGCACCGAGTGCCTTGACCACCCGTTCGGCCGCCCGCAACTCGGCGTTGTGACGCTGACCATAATCGAAGGAAAGGCAGTAGCAGGCGAACCCCGCATCGCGGGCAATCGCCAGACAGGTAGCGGAGTCAAGTCCGCCGGAAAGGAGAACAACAGCAGGCTTCATCATGGGGCGCGAATATACCCGAAATTTGCCGTGGACCGTGGACATCGGCCCGCCATCCGGCTCGGCCGGATAGTCAGCCAGCCGGCGCCTGGGTCGAACCGGGGAAGCGGCCGCAAGTCTCAAGCGGCACCAGTTGCTCGAACTCGGCAAAGGACATCGGCCGACCAAACAGGTAGCCCTGAAAATAACGGCAACCATGCTCAACCAGAAAACTCAGCTGACTTCCCTCTTCCACTCCTTCCGCAACCACATTCAGGCGCAAGGCATTGCCCATTGCCAGGATCGCACCGACAATCGCCGCATCATCGCGGTCACATCCGAGATCACGGATGAAAGAACGATCTACTTTCAGTTGCTCGAAGGGATAGCGCTTCAGATAAGCCAGCGAGGCATAGCCGGTACCGAAATCATCCAGCGAAAAACGCACGCCAAGGTCGATCAACTGCTGCATTTTGCTCACGACATCGTCGGCATTATCAAGCAACAGGCTTTCGGTCACTTCTAGCTTCAGCCGCCGCGGGTCAACCCCATGCCGCTCCAGAGCAGACTGCACCTGCCAGACAAAATCCGGCTGGCGAAACTGGCGGGCACTGACATTCACCGCCAGATCCAGACGACTCATCACCGGCGAATCGGCCCAGCGCCGCAAATGCGCACACGCATTATCGAGCACCCACTGTCCGATCGGCAGGATCAGGCCTGTCTCTTCGGCCAAAGGAATGAACTCGCCCGGAGCAATCATTGGCTGCCCCGGGGGCTGCCAGCGCAGCAGGCACTCGGCCCCGATCAGGCGCCGCGCCGGGTCGACCTGCGGCTGGACAAACAAGATCAACTCGTTCTCAGCCAGCGCCCGACGCAATCCGGATTCGAGGCTGAGCCGTCGATCCATCGCCTGCTGCATGCGATCATCGAAAAACCGGATCGTATTACGCCCAGCCTCCTTGGCTTTGGTCAGCGCAATATCCAGCTGTTTGAGCAAGATTTCACTGCTTTTATCTTGTGTCTGAAACAGGATTAGGCCGATGCTTGCGGTGCAAGCCAGCACATCGTTGAGTTCCGGCAACTCATAGACGGCAGCCAACTGCAAGCGCAAGGCTTCGGCCGCCTGCTCAGCCCGCAGGCCCGCAGCTTCCGGCGTACCCCCCAGGGATTCGAGCAGGACCACGAACTTGTCCCCCCCCAACCGCGCCAGCGTCCGCTCAGACCCGGCCCAGCGCTGGGCCCGCTCGGCAACAGCCCGCAACAATCGGTCGCCAAGCGCATGCCCGCAAACATCATTGATCGACTGGAAACGATCAAGGTCAAACATCAGCAAAGCCCCGTAACGGCCGTGCTGCTGCACTCCGGCTAATGCCACCGCTAGGCGCTCCAGCAGCAGGCGCCGGTTGGGTAACCCAGTCAGTGCATCGTAATATGCGAGATGCCGCGCAGCCTCCTCGGCCTGCTTCAGTTTGCTGATATCGGAAAATGTGGCGACATAGTGGGTTACCGCCCCGCTGGCATGACCAACAGCCCGGATCGTCAGCCACTCGGGATAAACCTCACCCGAACGGCGACGGTTCCAGATTTCCCCCTCCCAGTGCCCCACACTTGCCAGCTCGGACCAGAGCTCCCGGTAAAAAGCCTCGGACTGACGCCCCGATTTCAGCATTCTGGGCGTCTGGCCAATTGCCTCCTCCGGACGATAGCCGGTCAGACGGGAGAATGCCGGATTAACCCGCAGAATCACCTGCTGGGCATCGGTAATCATGATTGCCGCCTGCGACTCGAATGCCAAGGCCAGGGTCTGCAACTCCTCCACCTCTGCAGCCGGCACCTCGCTCGTGCTAACCAGCAGCAGGTAGCCGCAAGGCTGCTCGGCGGTATCGGACAAAACCGAAATGCTCAGCCAGGCAGAAAAGAAATGACCATCCTTGCGTTGCAACGTCCACCGCTGGGCATCCACGCCTGCGGCAGGCAGCCCCTGAACCAGCAGCGAAAAATCGCGTGCCCACCCAAGTTCCAAACGGGGGACCAATTGGCGGCCTCGCGCCGCCAGCTCTTCCGGAAGCAAAAACGTTAGCGGGGAGCAGCGTGCAACCACTTCGTCCCAACCATAGCCGAGCAAAGCCTGTGCCGCACGATTGAAGTAAATGATGGTGCCGTCGAGATCGGTCGCGATCACCGCCTGGCCAGTCTGTTCGAGGATGGTTTGCGGCAGATCGCGCAGACCGGCACGAGCGAGCGCATCGCGATGACCGATGGCAGACGCGGAGTGCAACTCGACCGGGGTCATTGCAAAGCTCCGGCGCAACCCGACAAAGTTGCGGGCAAGGCGGCTACGGCAAGGTGTGACATGGTGGCTTCCGAGGTTGCCCCGGCCCGAGATGCAGGCCGGATCGGCAGACCCGGATTATCGCCAGCGCAGCACCAGCATGGCAAGCATTACCGACTTGGTGAGTTGCTTTCAGAAGCTCAGTGTGCCACCAGCAACCAGAGCTCACGCTCCAGCAGCGTCTCGTCACCCAGGTTAAGTTCAACCAGACGGCGCAGATGGGTAATGCTGTCGAGATCGATTTCCCGGCAAGCCAGACCGTACAAGCTGCCTTCATGGTGCATCAAAGTGATTTCCATGCGGATCGCTGCCCCGCTTTCGCCGAGGGGGATTTGCAATATCCCCTGCGCCTGCAAGGGCAGGCTCTCGCCCCCCTCAGGGCGAATCAGCGCCCCCTTCAACGACAAATCGGCGATCTCGACCGGAAACTCTTGCCCCTGTATATACAGACGGCCGGGGGTCTGAAAAAAAATGCGTGAAAACTGTCGACGTTCAGCGGTCATGCGAGTCTCCCGGGGATCATTTACCTTGCATGTTACCCCAAAGCAGCTTGTGCAACTGCAATTGGAAACGCACCGGCAAGCCATCGGCCAATATCCACTCGGCCAGATCGGCCGGCTGCAACTGCCCCTGGGCCGGTGAAAGCAGGACCGGGCAGCGCTGCGCCAGCGCGTGACCGGCCAGCTGTTCGCGCGCCCACTCGTAATCCAGGCGCGAGGCAATGACGATCTTGATTTCGTCGCGGGCATTGAGGAAGGGCAGGTTCTCCCAGCGATTGCGCTCACACTCGCCGGAGTCGGGGGCCTTCAGATCCATAATCCGCGAAACCCTCGGGTCAACCGTGGAAATATCGAGCGCCCCGGAAGTTTCCAGCGAAACCTCATAGCCGGCATCGCACAGCGCCGTCAGCAGCGCCGGACACTCCTTCTGCGCCAGCGGCTCACCGCCGGTTACGCAAACCTGACGCGCGGGATAGCGGGCAACCTCGGCCAGAACGGCTTCGATAGTCGCCGGCTCTCCGCCGGTGAAGCTATAGGTGGTATCGCACCAGGTGCAACGCAGCGGGCAGCCGGTCAGCCGGACAAACACCGTCGGCAGACCGACCCGCGAGGCCTCGCCTTGCAGCGAGTAGAAAATTTCAGTCAGACGCAGCGCCAATTACTTCTTCTTCAAACGTTGTTGCGCCGCTTCGGCAGCCGGTGACTTCGGATATTTGGCCACCAGAGTTTCCAGCGAGCGCTTGGCTGCGGCGGCATTACCCAACTCCTGCTGACAGGTCGCCAACGCCAGCCAGGCATCCGGCGCCTTGGCGCTCTCGGCATAACGGCTGGTGACTACCGCCTGGGCTTCGACCGCACGCTTGCAATCGCGTTGTGCATACCAGGCATTGCCCAGCCAGAACTGGGCATTCGGCGCTAGTTGGCCGTCCGGGTATTTCTGCACAAAGGCGGCAAAGGCAGTCGCCGCTTCCTTGTACTTGCCGGCCTTGAAGAAGTTCAGCGCAGCTTCATAGTCCTGCCCCTCGCGCGCCGGGTCGGCAGCAGCCGGTGCGGCTGCGGCACCTTCGGCAGGCGCGGCAGATGCCGCCGTCTCAAACTTGCGCAGTCGCGTATCGAGATCGAGATAAAAATCCTGTTGCCGCTTCTTGGCCAGATCAAGCTCATAAAGCAAGGTCTCGACCACCCCGCGCAAGCGGGAAATTTCTTCGGCCTGCTGCTGGATCTGGTTGGACAGATCCAGCTTGGCCTTGGCCTGCAGATCGAATTGCGCCTCGGTCCTGGCCTTCAGTTCGCCAATCTGGCGACGGGCTTCCTCGTCGTCGAAAATCCCGGCCTGCGCCGGCAGGGCGAACAAGCCGCAGCACAACAGGGCGCCGACCAGCGGCGCAATTCGATGCGGGCGCATGATTTAGAACTCGCCGCGGCCGTCGGCAGCACGATACAGCATATCGGCGCGACGGTTTTCCGCCCATGCGGATTCGTCGTGACCCGGATTGCGCGGCTTCTCCTCACCCAGGCTGACCGATTCGAGCTGATCGTCATTAACCCCCAGCAGCTTGAGCGAACGCTTGACCGCCTCGGCACGCTTCTGGCCCAGCGACAGGTTGTATTCACGGCTGCCGCGCTCGTCGGTGTTACCCTGGATCAGCATCTTGAAACCACGGTTATTGACCAGGTACTTGGCATGGGCGGCAACCAGATCCTGGTAGTCGGCCTTGACTTCATACTTGTCGAGATCGAAGAAGATGCTGCGCTGCGACAGCTTGCTCTTCGGATCGGTCAGTTCGCGCGGCAAGCCATTAGCATCGACGCCACCGGCGACCACCTGAGCAACGCCGGTGCCGGCACCGCTGCGGGACTCAACCGGGGCACCACCGGTCTCTTCAACCGGGGTGGACGAACAGCCGACGATCAGAGCCGACAGCAGAGCGGGGAGAAGCAATTTTTTCACGACAAAAACTCCGAATGGAACGATGTGGATTATTGAGAGTACGGCCCCCAGGCCGGTTCGCGTACGTCGCCGGCGGCCACCGTCAAGCGCTGCTTGATACGGCCGTCGCTGGATACAGCAGAAAGGATGCCGCGACCGCCGACTTCGGTGGCAATCAGGATCATCCGGCTGTTCGGGGCAAAACTCGGTGACTCGTCCTTGTGCGAGTCGGTCAGCACCTGTACCTGGCGGCTGGCCAGATCCATCACCGCGAGTTGGAAACGGCCCTCGCGGCGGGTGATGAAGGCCAGGCTGCGGCCGTCGGGAGACGGTCGCGGCGAGACGTTGTAACTGCCTTCGAAGGTAACGCGCCGGACATCTCCGCCGCTGGTGCTGACCTGGTAGATCTGCGGACTGCCGCCGCGATCGGAAGTGAAGTAGATGACACTACCATCCGCCGAATAGCGCGGCTCGGTATCGATCCCAGGCGAACTGGCAAGACGTTGCGGCGCGCCACTGCCATCGGCACTGATCGAGTAAATTTGGGAATTGCCGTCCTTGGACAGCACGATGGCGAGGCGACGACCATCCGGCGACCACGCCGGCGCCGAGTTCGAGCCCTTGAAATTGGCAACGATATGGCGCTGGCCGGAAGCCAGCGCATGCACATAGATCACCGGCTTCTTCTTCTCGAAAGAGACATAGGCCAGCTTGCCGCCATCCGGCGACCAGGCCGGCGAAATGATCGGCTCGGTAGACTTCAGGGCCGTTGCGGCGTTCTGGCCGTCGGCGTCGGCGATTTGCAACAGATAGTTGCCGCCGGCCTTGACCACATATGCAATCCGGGTTGAGAAAATCCCGCGTTCACCGGTCAGCTTCTCATAAATTTCGTCGGCAATCCGGTGTCCGGCCAGCCGCAACTGTTCGCTGCCGGTAACAAAGGCCTTGGCGGCAAGCACTCCGCCCTTTTGCGTATCGTGCAGACGGAAACGGGCTTCGACCCGCCCATCGGCACTGCGGCCAACACTACCGGCGGCCAGTGCATCGACCCGACCGCGCCAATCGCCGGCATTGATCGGAGTATTTTCATCAAACTGGGCACTACCGGTATCGACCAGCCGGAACAAACCGCTGCGCTCCAGATCAGAACGAGCGGTACCGGCCACAATCCGGGCTACCGGATCACCGGCAAAATCGGCGATGGCTACCGGAATCCGGCTGGCACCGGCCCCGGTGATTTCAATCGACAACTGGGCGTTGACCGTCGCTGCCCCGCACAGGGCCAGCAACAGGAAAAACCGACGGGTAGTACGGATCATTGGCATGGACTTGGACAAAAATTTGGCCGATTTTACTCTTCAAACGGCTTGTATTTGATTTCCAGCGTGCGCTGAAATTGTGAAGGATCATCCGGCTTGGGCAAGGGCGAAGATTTGAGGATCGCCCGCTCGATCGCCGTATCCAGGGCGGCGTTGCCACTGGAACGCTTGAGTTTGACCGAGAGCACCTCACCAGATGGCAGCTGATTGACCTCGAACTGCGCCTCGGGGTTGCCCTGAATGCTCGGCGGCAGCACGATGTTGCCGCGAATCTTGCCGCGAATCTTGCTGGCGTAGCTGTCCAGGCCACGCCGACTGGCCGAAGCCCGGCTCTCGACCTCGGCAGCGGCCGCATTGGCCATCTGTTGTGTATTCGGTTTTGGCTTGCTCTCGCTCTGCTCGCGTTTAAGCAGATCGCTGAAATCCGGTGGCGCAGGTCTGGGCTCGGATTTTTTGGGCGGTTCGGGCTTGACCGGCTCGGGCTTCTTATCCGGCTCGGACTTTTTCTTCTCTTCCGGCTTTTTCTTTTCTTCCTTCTGCACGATGTCCGGCTTTTTCGGCGGCGGCTCGGGCTTGGGTTCCGGCCTCACCTCCGGCCGGGGTTCCGGCTTCGGCTCGGGTTTCGGCTCCACGGGCGGTGGCGGCGGCGGTACGTAGGTCGCCGGCGTCGGCTTGGCCGACCACAGTTCGACCTCGTACACCTCGGGCTGGCTGCGTTTCCACTGCACCCCGAGGAACAGCGCGCCGATCAGCGCCGCATGCACCAGCACAGTCAGCGCCAGCGCATATTTTTTTCCGGGTTCTGCGGGACGTTCAGGAATCATGCTTACTTGCTGCTGGTTTCCAGGCCGACCTTGTCGAAGCGCAGCTTCTTGACCTCGTCGAGCACTTCGATCACGTTTTTGTAAGCGGTTTCCTTGTCGCCGGCGACCAGCACCGCCAGTTTGGCATCTGCCTCCTGCAGGGGCTGCAGAGTCGCCTTGAGCTCCTTGATCCCCTTCAGCTTGGTCGACTTGCCGTCAGCGTCGAAAACCGTCAACTCGCCGCCCTGCTCGACCTGCACCTTGAGGTACTTGTCGGGCTTCTGCGGCGCGGTGCCGGAAGTCGGCAGATCGACCGAGCCGGTGGTCATCATCGGCGTTGCAACCATGAAAATCACCAGCAGGACCAGCATCACGTCGATATAAGGAACGACGTTGATTTCGTTCTTGAGCTTGCGCTGACGCATGGCTTACCGCATCTGCCGCTGGATGATATTGGAGAACTCCTCCATGAACGACTCGTAACGCACCGCGAGACGGTCGATTTCATGCGAGAAGCGGTTGTAGGCAAGCACCGCCGGAATCGCCGCAAACAGGCCGATGGCCGTCGCCACCAGGGCTTCGGCAATACCGGGGGCGACCGAGGCCAGGGTTGCCTGGCCAACATTCGAGAGGCCACGGAAGGCATGCATGATCCCCCACACGGTGCCGAACAGGCCGATATACGGCGAGACCGAGCCGACCGAGGCGAGGAAGGCCAGGTGCGCTTCCAGCGCATCCATCTCGCGCTGGTAGGTGGCGCGCATGGCGCGGCGCGAACCATCGACGATGTCCTTGGCTTCAAGGTTGCTCTGCCCCTTGAGCTTGGTGAATTCGCGGAAACCGGCCTCGAAGATGCGCTCCATTGAACCGGCATGGTGACGGTCGTTAACCGCGCTGTTGTAAAGGCTGTTGAGATTGCCACCGGACCAGAAATCGCGTTCGAAGGTCTCGGTCTTGGCGCGCGCTTCGCGCACCGCAAACCACTTCATGAAGATGTAGTACCAGGACATGAAGGAGACCCCGGCCAGCAGGGCCATCACCATCTGGACGACGGCACTGGCTTCGAGAATCAGGTGAAGGATGGAAAGATCCTGAGCAGCATTCATTTAAGGGCTTCCAACTGGGAATACAGAAAATCGGGAATCGGCGCCGGCTGCAGCTTGTCGGCATCGACGCAAACAATCTCGACATTGCCGCTGACCAGCTCAAGCTCACCGCAACGGACGTGCTGACGGAAGACGACGCGGACCCGGGTCAGCTTTTCGACCTCCAGGCCGACAGTCAACAAATCGTCGAGTCGCGCCGGCCGCAGGTACTCGCAGGCAGCCTTGCGAACCACGAACAGCACCCGCTGCTCGTCGGCCAATCGGGACTGATCGTGGCCGGCCTGTCGCATCCATTCGGTGCGGCAGCGCTCGAAAAACTTCAGGTAATTGGCGTAGTAAACGATGCCGCCGGCGTCGGTGTCTTCGTAGTAGACCCGCACCGGAATGGTAAAGGCAGTCGCATTTGGCTGGTATTTCATCCACGGGATTTTACATTGCGCCGCAACAACAATGTGTAACGATCTGTTTCTTCTTGGGATTCAGATCGCCTGCCGCTACGCCTAATCGCCGCCGACAGCGCCTCCTGTTGCCGGCACGGGCAAACCGAGATGACGATAAATCGCCGGCGTTGCGATCCGGCCGCGCAGGGTGCGCTGCAGGTAGCCCTGCTGGATCAGGTAGGGTTCCAGCACATCCTCGATGGTATCGCGCGCTTCGCCGATGGCCGCCGCCAGGTTATCGACGCCGACCGGACCGCCGCCGAACTTGTCGATCACCGCCGACAGCAGCTTGCGGTCCATCAGGTCAAGCCCGGCCGGATCGACGTCGAGCATGTGCAGGGCCTTGTCGGCGATCTCGCGGGTGATGTTGCCATCGCCCTTGACCTCAGCGTAGTCGCGCACCCGGCGCAACAAACGGTTGGCGATGCGCGGCGTGCCGCGCGAGCGGCGGGCGATTTCAAGCGCCCCGGCCGGATCGATCGGGGCGCCGAGCAAGGTCGCTGAGCGGCCGACGATGCTTTGCAGCTCGTCGGCGTTGTAAAACTCCAGCCGAGCGACGATGCCGAAACGGTCGCGCAGCGGGTTGGTCAGCATCCCGGCCCGGGTCGTCGCACCAACCAGCGTAAACGGGGGCAGGTCGAGCTTGACCGAGCGGGCAGCCGGGCCTTCACCGATCATGATGTCGATCTGGAAATCCTCCAGTGCCGGGTAGAGGATTTCCTCGACCACCGGGCTGAGGCGGTGGATTTCGTCGATGAACAGCACGTCGTGCGGTTCGAGGTTGGTCAGGATCGCCGCCAGATCGCCGGCGCGTTCGAGCACCGGCCCCGAGGTCTGGCGCAGATTGACGCCCATTTCGGCGGCAACGATGTGGGCCAGGGTTGTCTTGCCCAGGCCGGGCGGCCCGAACAGCAGCACATGATCAAGCGCATCGCCGCGATTTTTGGCGGCCTGGATGAAGATTTCCAGCTGTTCGCGGATTTTCTGCTGCCCGGTGTAATCGGCCAGACGCTTGGGCCGCAGCGCGCGCTCCAGCGCCTCTTCCTGCGCCGATTTGGAAACCGGCGCAATCAGCCGGTCGACCGTGGAAAGCTTGTCGGTTTCGATCATGCGGGCAATTCCTCGCGGGTCCAACGGGTAAACAGCATGTGGCCGAGCGCCAGCAGCACCGGACCAAGAAAGATGCCGATGAAACCGAAGACCAGCACGCCGCCGAGCACGCCGAGCGCGATCAGGACGATGGACAAGCCGGCACCACGCGCCATCAACAGCGGTTTGACGAAATTGTCGATGCTGCTGATCACCAGCAGGCCATAGAGCGCCATGAAGATCGCCCAACCGGTCTGGCCTTCGGCGTAGAGCCAGGCGGCCGCGCCGCCCCAGATCAGCGGCGGGCCAACCGGAATCATCGACAGGAAAAAGGTGGCAAAGCCGAGCAGTACGGCGGTCGGCACGCCGGCGATCAGGAAGCCAAGCATCGCCACCGCGCCCTGCGCGGCGGCTGTACCGACGATCCCGAGCATGACCCCGAGTACGGTATCACTGGTTTTATTGAGCATGTGCTCGCCGAGTTCGCCGCCCAGCTTGCGCGCCGCCGTGGTCAGCGCCTTGTCGACGGCAAAACCGTCGCGATAGAGGAAGAACACAACGAACAGCACCAGGGCCAGTTGCAGCAAACCGTTGCCGGCAATCGCCCCGGCCGCCAGCGCCAGCTTGCGGGCAGGTCCGGCCAGTTGCTTGACGACACGGTTGAATTCCTCGCGGCTGCCCGCGACCTGATGCCAGAAGGCATCGATATCGCCACCGATCAACGGCAACTGCGCCAGGCCGAAAGGCGGGTCGGCCGGCAGGCCGCGCTCCAGATACGGCCGCGCCAGCTCGACCAGACCGTCGGCACCGCTGGCCAGCGAGACCGCAAGAAACACGGTCGGCAGCAGCATCACCAGAACCAGCAGCAAGGTCATCAACGAGGCCCCCAGCGTCGCCCGCCCGCCGAGGCGGGGCAGCAGCTTTTGCGAGTACCACGACCAGGTACACATCCACAGCACGAAAGCAAACAGCACCGCGCCAATGAAGGGCAGCAGCACCGCGACACAGCCGACGATCAGCAGCGCCACCAGCGCCACCTGGGCCAGACGTTTGGGATTTTCCTCGCTGAACATGGGGACGATACCGGCTCAGACCTTGGACAACAGCTTGAGGGCCTGGCGGATACCGTCGGAGGTCCCGATCTCGGCCGGCAGCTGCTTGAGCGCCGACGTCGCCTCCTTGTCGTTGTAACCGAGCGCCAGCAGCGCATTCAAAATATCACTCTTGCTATCGTCGACCGTGGCAGCGAGGCTGACGCCGCCGGCATCGGCGAGTTTGCCCTTCAATTCGAGGAGCAGGCGCTCGGCGGTCTTCTTGCCGATCCCCGGCACCTTGATCAGGCGCCCGATTTCCTGCTGTGCAACCGCTGCCGCCAGATCACCGACCGACAGGCCGGACAGCACCGACAGCGCCGTACGGGCGCCAATCCCCGAAATCTTCAGCAACTGGCGGAAGGCGAAGCGTTCGGCTTCGCTCAGGAAGCCGTAGAGGAAATGTCCGTCTTCGCGCACCGCAAAGTGGGTGAGCAGGGTCACCTTGTCCTTGCCCGGCGGCAGGTTGTAGAAGGTGCTCATCGGCACATCGACTTCGTAGCCGACACCGCCGACGTCGAGCACGATCTGCGGCGGATTTTTTTCGAGGATGCTGCCGGTCAGGCGTCCGATCATGATGATTCGCGATACTGTATGTTCAAACAGGTTCTCATCGTAACAGCCGGCCGCCGCGAACGCGATACCCCGCCGTCGCCAGCGCCCCCAAACCCTGACCGCCGTGGGCATGGCAAATGGCGCAGGCGAGCGCATCGGCGGCATCGGCAGTCGGCGCGCCGGAGAGTTCGAGCAGGCGCACGACCATGTGCTGCACCTGCTCCTTGGCCGCCTTGCCGTGCCCGACCACCGCCTGCTTGACCTGCAGCGCAGTGTATTCGGCCACCGGCAGGCCGCCGTGCACCAGCGCGCTGATCGCCGCGCCACGCGCCTGGCCGAGCAACAGCGTCGACTGCGGATTGACGTTTACAAACACCTTTTCGATCGCCGCCTGGGTCGGGCGGTAGGCGGCGATCACCTCGCCGATGCCGGCAAACAGAGTACCCAGACGCTCGGGCAGCAATTGCCGCTCGTTCGACTTGATACAACCGCTGGCGACATAAACCAGCCGGTTGCCGTGCTGTTCGATCACGCCAAAGCCGGTAACGCGCAAGCCGGGGTCGATCCCCAGAATCCGGACCGTCATCCTCCCCCCTTACTTGCCCGGCCGGGCAACGAGATAGACGCCGCCAGCCGCCAGCGCCATGCCCAGTCCTGCGGTCAACGTCAGGTTTTCGCCAAAAAGCAGCCAGGCCAGCAGGGCCGTGGTCGGTGGCGTCAGATAAAACAGGCTGGCGACATTGACTGCGCTGCCGCTGCGGATCAGCAGATTGAGCAGGCTGATCGCGCCAAGCGATAGCACCAGCACCAGCCAGCCAAGGGCAAAGACGAACTCGCCACGCCAGTCGATGCGGAAATCCTCGAACAGCAGGACCGCCAGCGCGGTCAGCAGCGCACTCGGGACGAACTGGATCAACGCACCGCTACGCAGGTCGAACTTGGGGCAGAAACGCTTTTGATAGAGCGTACCGCCGGTAATCCCGAGCAGCGCCAGCAAGGCCGGCAGCAGCTGCGGCCCGAGTTCGGCGTTAAGGCTGAAGCGGCCGGCCAGGACCAGGGCGACGCCGACAAAACCCAGCGCCAGCCCCAGCCACTGGCGGGCGACCACCCGCTCGCCGAGCAGCCAGCCGGCGGCAGCGGCGGTGAGCAAGGGCTGCATCCCGACCACCAGCGCCGTCACCCCGGCTGGCAGACCATGCGCAATCGCAACAAACACGCCGCCCAGATAAAGCGCATGCACCAGCAGGCCAGAAATACCGATATGCAGCCAGTCGCGCCGCGCCGGCCACGGCGCCCGCGTCACCAGCACCACGGCTCCGAGCAGGCCGATCACCAGCAAATAGCGAACCAGCAGAAAGGACAGCGGCTCGGCATGCGGCAGGCCAAACTTGGCACCGATGAAGCCGGTACTCCAGAGGAAAACGAAGAAGAAGGGATAGAACTTTTGCATGGACGGGGATTAAAACAAAAAGGCGGCTGGTCCGCCGCCTTTTTTTGCCGGAAAAACCCCTGCTTATTCGTCCATCACCGCCGTGGTGTAGATTTCCTGCACGTCGTCGAGGCCTTCCAGCGCGTCGAGCAACTTCTGCATCTTGGCGGCGTCGTCGCCCGCCAGCGGGGTTTCGCCCTCCGGCTTCATCGTCACTTCGGCAAATTCGGGCTTGAAACCGGCGGCTTCGAGCGCGTCCTTGACGTTGATGAACTCGGCCGGGGCGGTGATCACTTCGATCGAACCGTCGTCGTTGGTCGCCACGTCATCGGCGCCGGACTCAATCGCCGCGTCCATCAGCGCCGCTTCGTCGGTTCCCGGCGCAAAGATCATCTGGCCGCAGTGCTTGAACTGGAAGACCACGCAACCTTCGGTGCCCATATTGCCGCCGTACTTGTTGAAAGCATGGCGGACTTCGGCAACGGTACGGGTCTTGTTGTCGGTCAGGCAGTCGACCATGATCGCGGCGCCGCCGATGCCGTAGCCTTCGTAGCGGATTTCGATGTAATCGACGCCTTCGAGTTCGCCCGTCCCCTTCTTGATCGCGGTGTCGATCTTGTCCTTGGGCATGTTGACGGCCTTGGCCTTGTCAATCGCCACCCGCAGACGCGGATTGAAGCCGGCGTCGCCGCCGCCCATCTTGGCCGCCACGGTGATTTCCTTGGCGATCTTGGAGAAGGCCGCACCGCGCTTTTCGTCCTGACGACCCTTGCGGTGCTGGATATTGGCCCATTTGGAATGTCCGGCCATGCTGACCCTTTCAATAAGAATGCGGTAAAAGCTAACCGCCTATTTTAGCTTGAAAGCACAGCGCGGCGAACCGGCGGCCGGGGTCAAGGTCTACCCGACAATCCCCAACCCGGAGCCCGACCATGATCGCCTGCCCCCTCGCCACCCGCCGCTGCCAGCCCTGCGAAGGCAGCATTCCCCCGCTGGACCCCACCAGCGTGGCGGCACAACTGGCCGAACTGCCCGGCTGGGAAATCGACGGCATCGGTATCGGCAAAACCTTCGTCTTCGCCAACCATTACCAGGCGCTGGCCTTCGTCAATGCCCTGGCCTGGATTTCGCACAGCGAAGATCACCACCCGGACACCCGCGTCAGCTACCGCGAAGTCCGCGTGCTCTACTCGACGCACGCAATTGGCGGGCTCTCGGACAACGACCTGATCTGCGCCGCCAAGGTCGAGAAGTTGATGAATCTGTAGGCAGGACCGACCGGAGAAATTTGTGCTTTTGCACGGTCGACCGTGAAAAAGCGCAAAAACCGCCGGGAATTTCTTCCTCGCGGTCCGCGCCCGCTTCAGGCGCCGCCGGAACCGGCGGCGGCACGGCGCAGGCGGTCGGCAACGGCGGCCCAGTCGGCGGAAGTCGGCAGCGACTCGACGACGATCAGGTCGACGCCGGCGTGGTCCATGTCGCGCAGTGCGGCGTAGAGGTCGTGTGCGTAACCAACCGGATCGGCCGGCAGCAGCCGCCAAACGTGCGGCATCCCAGCCTGCGGCGGCTGGTTGGGGCTGATCACCGCGCACTTGCCGCCGCGATGACGCTGGGCGTTGAGGAAATCGAGCAGGCGCTCGCCGGCGACCAAGCGCAGCGGCGTCAGCGGCGCGTAGTGGGCTTCGAGCGAGCCGGAGACGCGCGGTGCGCCGTGGCTGATTTCAATCGCCGGCACGCGCCCGAGCACCGCCTCCAGATGCAGCGGCGAAATATGGCCGGGACGCAGCACCACCGGTTCGCCGCGCGAGCAGTCGATAATCGTCGATTCGATGCCGACCGCGCAGGCGCCGCCGTCGAGGATCAGCGGCACGGCGTCGCCCAGCTCCTCGGCAACGTGCGCCGCCGTGGTCGGACTGATCCGGCCGAAGCGGTTGGCCGACGGAGCCGCGATGCCGGCAGCCACACCGGGGCGGGCGGCGGCAAAGCGGCGCAGCAGTTCGAGCGCGACCGGATGGCCGGGAACGCGCAGGCCGACCGTATCCTGGCCGCCGGTGACGGCGTCCGGCACCCAGGCCTGCTTTTTCAGGATCAGCGTCAGCGGGCCGGGCCAGAAGGTTTCCATCAACTCCCAGGCCACTGGCGGCACCTGCTCGGCCCACTGATCGACGGCGTCATGGCCGGCGACATGGACGATCAGCGGGTGGTCGGCCGGGCGGCCCTTGGCGGCGAAGATTTTGGCCACCGCTGCCGGGTTGGCGGCATCCGCGCCCAGGCCATAGACCGTCTCGGTCGGCAGGCCGACCAGTTCGCCGGCGAGCAGCAGCTCGACGGCGCGGGCAAAATCGGCGGCGTTCGGAACCATCAGTCCTTGATACCGATTGCGGCGCGGGCGGCGAGCGCAGCCTGCTGCACCTGTGCCGGGTCGTTGCCGATCACGGTGAAGTGCCCCATCTTGCGGCCAGGGCGGGCGTGGTGCTTGCCGTACAGATGCAGTTTCAGATTCGGAATCGCATGCAGCTTGGCCCAATCCGGTTCCCGGTAGGTTTCGCTGGGGTTGCCATTCTCATACCAGAGATCGCCGAGCAAATTGACCATCACCGACGCCGAATGCGCGCGCGCTTCGCCGAGCGGCAGGCCGCACAGGGCGCGCACCTGCTGCTCGAACTGGTTGGTAACGCAGGCGTCAATCGTGTAGTGGCCGCTGTTGTGCGGGCGCGGCGCCATTTCGTTGACCAGCAGCTGGCCCCGGCTGACGAAGAATTCGACGCCCATGGTGCCGATGTAGCCAAGCTTTTCGGCGATCCGGGCTGCGATCTCTTCGGCGTCGCTCATCACGCAGCCGCTGGCACGGGCCGGCACGATCGAGACATCGAGGATGCCGCGCGTGTGCTGGTTCTCGCCGGTCGGAAAGCAGGCAACCCGGCCCTGTTCATCGCGCGCCAGCACCACCGAGACTTCGTAATCGAGCGGCAGGCGTTGTTCGAGCACGCATTGCTCGCCCTTGAACTGGCCGAAGGCGAGCAGCGCTTCCTGGACGTTGTTGACCGTCGCCTGACCCTTGCCGTCGTAACCGAAGCGGGCGACCTTGAGGATCGCCGGGAAGAGGCTGGCTGGCGCCGCTTTCAGGTCGCTTTCGCTGTCGACCGTGAGAAACGGGCCGTGCGGGAAACCGTTATCACGCAGGAAGCTCTTTTCGCTCACTCGATGCTGGCAAATCGCGACGGCACCGGCGTGCGGGCGCACCGGCACGAATTTGGCTAGGTAATCGAGAGTGCCGGCCGGCACGTTCTCGAACTCGGTGGTGATCGCCGCGCAACCGGCAGCGAACTCGTCAAGCGCCGCATAGTCGTCGTAAGCAACGCAGAAATGCCGCTCGGCGATCTGCGCCGCCGGGCTGTTCTTGTCCGGATCGAGCACCCAGACCTGATAGCCGAGTTCGTGGGCGGCGGAAACGAAGAAGCGGCCAAGCTGGCCGCCACCGAGCATGCCCAGCGTCGCGGGCGGAAGAATCATGTTGGGCAAAGCATTCACCTCATCGGCACGGCGCAAATTGGCCGAAATTCACGGTCGACCGTAAAAAACCGGGTTTTTCACACTTCCGGCAGCTTCATGCCCAGCACCTTGTCGGTCTGGGCCTGGCGGAAGGCCTGCAGTTTGGCGTTCAGAGCCGCATCGCTGTTGGCCAGCATCGCCACTGCGAACAGCGCGGCATTGGCGGCACCGGCTTCGCCGATGGCGAAGGTGGCGACCGGAATGCCCTTGGGCATCTGCACGATGCTGTGCAGCGAATCGACCCCGGACAGTGCGCGCGACTGCACCGGCACGCCGAGCACCGGCACGGTGGTCTTGGCGGCCAGCATGCCCGGCAGGTGGGCGGCACCGCCGGCACCGGCGATGATCGCCTGCAGGCCGCGCGGGCCGGCGGTTTCGGCGTATTCAAAGAGCAGATCGGGGGTGCGATGGGCGGAAACGACGCGGGCTTCGAAAGCCACCCCGAAGTCCTTGAGGATCACGGCAGCGGCCTGCATGGTCGGCCAGTCGGAGTCGGAACCCATGACGATGCCGACAACAATTTTCTTATCGGTCATTAGCGAATCCCCGCTTTGCGCTCGGCGGCCTCGATCGTGTTGGCCAGCAGCATGGTGATGGTCATCGGGCCGACACCGCCCGGCACCGGGGTGATCTGGCCGGCGACATTCAGACAATCTTCGTAATCAACGTCGCCGCACAGCTTGCCGTCCGGCAGGCGGTTGATGCCGACGTCGATGACCACGGCGCCCGGCTTGAGCATGTCGCCCTTGACGAACTTGGGCTTGCCGACGGCGGCAACGACGATGTCGGCGCGGCGGGTATGGAAGTTCAGGTCGCGGGTCTTGGAGTGACAGACGGTGACGGTGGCACCGGCGTTGATCAGCAGCATCGCCATCGGTTTGCCGACGATGTTGGAACGGCCGATGACCACGGCTTCCTGGCCGGTCAGATCGACGTTGCCCTTCTCGAACATCTTCATCACGCCGTACGGGGTGCACGGAATGAAGCGCGGTGCGCCTTGCGACAGGGCACCGACGTTCTCGGCGTGGAAGCCGTCGACGTCCTTCTCGGCGGAGATGGCTTCGAGCACTTTCTCTTCGTCGAAATGCTTCGGCAGCGGCAATTGCACCAGGATGCCGTGGATGGACGGATCGGCGTTGAGTTCGGCGATCTTGTCGAGGACGACCTGCTGGGCTACGTCCTTCTCGTAGACGATCTTTTCGGAATGCATGCCGATGGCCAGGCAGCCATTGACCTTGTTCTTCACATAGACCTGGGAGGCCGGGTCTTCGCCGACCAGAATCACCACCAGACCGGGCTTATGCCCTTGGGCGGTGAGCGTTTCCACACGGGCCTTGAAGCTCTGGCGCAGTTCTTCCGCCAGCGCCTTGCCATCGATAATTTGTGCCGTCATCGTCGCATCCAAGCAAAAAGAAAAAGGGGAAAGGCCGGGCCTTTCCCTTTGAACTTTCAGGATTTTACCAGAGACCGGCGGCTTGGTCGCCGCCGGCACCTCGTGTGGGTACCTGTAGCGGTCGCTCCCTGCCCGCTCTCAAGCCACAGCGCCTTCCGCCTGCAGCACCGCCGCGCGACCAGCGGCAAAGGCCTGGCGATTGAGTTCGACCATTTTTTCGCCCTTGCGCTGAAAACGCTGCAACACGCAGGCAAGCAGGTCGTCGGCCGGGAACGGCAGATGGTCGGCGATGGCGCCAAGCATCACGGTGTTGCCGAGGCGGATTTCGCCAAGCTCCAGCGCAATCGAAGTCGCATCGAAGGCAACCACGTCGGTGCCGGCGGCACGGATCTCAGCAATCGGATCTTCCGGATAATCGAACAGACCGAGTTCGACCACCGGCGGCACCAGCCGCGAGTTGTTGGCCAGGGCGATCCCGCCCGGCCGCAGCATGTGCCGCCAGCGCAAGGCTTCGGCCGCCTCGAAGGCGAGCAGGACATCGGCCTCGCCCGGCGGAATCTGCGGCGATTGGACCTTGGGCCCAAAGCGCAGATGCGACGAAACCACGCCGCCGCGTTGCGCCATGCCGGCCACTTCGGTTTTTTTGGCATCATGCCCCAGGGCAATCGCGGCCTCGGCAAGAATTTCGGTCGCGGTCATCACCCCCTGGCCGCCAATCCCGACCACGAGGATATTGCTGGTCGTGCTCATGCGCTGCAGCCTCCCTTGTTTACCAGCTTGATCGGCGACACCGGCACGTAATGCTGGATCGCATCCGGCGCACAGGGCTGCAGGCAGAGGCCGCAGCCGGTGCATACCGACGACTCGATGCGCACGAAGGCGAGATCGACCTCGCGCCCGGAAGCCTTGGTCTGCTTGCCGCGACGGGTGACGTGGATGGCCGGACAGCCGACGTCGAGGCAGTTGCCGCAGCCGGTGCACTTGTCGTCATGCACTTCGTAGGGCTTGAGCTTGTGGTAGTCCTTGATCAGCACGCAGGGCTGGTCGGTGATGATCACCGACACGTCCGGCACCTTGACCTCGTCGCGGACGGTCTTGAACAAAACCGGCAATTCGTAGGGGTTGACCGTGTGAATGCGCTCCTGCTTGACCCCGAGGGCCGCGCAGAGCTTGGCGAAGTCGACGCGCGGCGCGTCCTCGCCGTAGATGTCGCGGCCGTTGCCCGGGTTGTCCTGACCGCCGGTCATGCCGACCGCACGGTTGTCGAGCAACAGCACGGTGACATTGGCCTTGTTATAGACCATGTCGAGCAGGCCCTGCATGCCCATGTGCAGGAAGGTCGAATCGCCGATCACGGCAACGATGCGCTTGTCCTTGTCGGCCTCGCCGCGACCTTTGTCCATGCCCAGCGCGATACCCATCGAGGCGCCCATCGAGACGCAGGTATCCATTGCCTGCCAGGGATGGCCGGCGCCGAGGGTGTAGCAGCCGATGTCGCCGGAGATATTGAGGTTGCGCACCTGCGACAGGGTGTAATAGACGCCCAGGTGCGGACAGGCGACGCACATCGTAGGCGGCCGTGGAAACAGTTGCGCCGGCGCCGGCGGCATTTCCGGCACCGGCTCGCCGAGCAGGCGGGCAATCGCCGGGCGCAGCACGGTCGGCGCCAGTTCGCCCTGCAGCGGCAGGATGTCCTTGCCCAGCACCTTGATGCCCTGAGCCTTGAGTTCGGTCTCGACCAGCGGTTCGACTTCCTCGACTACCACTACTTGGTCGACCTGCGCCGCCAGTTCGCGGCACTTGTCGACAGGCAGCGGGCAGGAGAAGCCCAACTTCAGCACCGGCGCATTCGGGAAGGCTTCGCGCACATGCTCGAAGGCCGGGCCGGAGGTGATGAAACCGATCCGGCGGTCGCTGCCGGGAACGATGTAGTTCAGCGGCGACTGCTCGGCCGCACTGCGCAACTCGCCGTCGCGCTTGAACATCAGCGGGATCCGCTTGCCGGCATTGCCCGGCACCATTACGTAACGCGATGGATCCTTCTTGAAGCCGGCGGCCACGCAGGGCACGCGCTCACCGACAGTGACCAGCCCCTTGACGTGGTTGATGCGGGTGGTCATGCGCAGGATCACCGGCACCTGGAACTGCTCGGAGAGTTCGTAGGCAGCCAGCGTCATCGCGTAGGCTTCCTGCGAATCGGCCGGCTCGAATACCGGCACATGCGCAAAACGCCCCCAGAAGCGCGAATCCTGTTCGTTCTGCGACGACGACAGGCCGACGTCGTCGGCAATCGCGATCACCAGCCCGCCGACCACGCCGGTCAGGGTCAGGGTCATCAGCGCATCCGAGGCGACGTTCATCCCGACGTGCTTCATGCAGCAGAAGGCGCGCGAGCCGGCATAGGCAGCACCGATTGCCACCTCCAGCGAGACCTTCTCGTTGACCGACCACTCGGCGTAAAGATCGGGATAGGTCGAAATGACCTCGAGCATTTCGGTCGACGGTGTGCCCGGGTAGGCGGCGGCCACCTTGACGCCGGCCTCCCAGACGGCGCGGGCAACGGCTTCATTACCGGACAGGAAGAGCCGGCTGGCCGCCGGCGCTGGCATCACTGCTGCCATGGAACCCCCAGAATACAGTGCAAAACCTTGGATTCTAGGAGGGTTATCACAACCGACGATTGATGTAACTCAATCGCCAGCAACAATCCAGGAAAAATGTATCACTTTGCTGCCGGCAGACAACGCTGGATTTCGGCAAACAGCTGCTCGACCCGCACCGGCTTGCTGACGTAGCCGTCCATTCCGGACTCCAGGCAGCGCTCACGGTCGCCCTCCATGGCATTGGCGGTCATCGCCACAATCGGAGTTCGCCCCCTGGCCTCGGCCGTCTCCTCGGCGCGAATCTGGCGAGTCGCTTCCAGGCCATCCATTTCCGGCATCATCATGTCCATCAGGATCAGATCGCAACCTTGGTCGCGCCATTTCTGCACCGCCTCAAGGCCATTGACCGCCAGCACGACCTGACAAGCACGCTTTTCCAGTATCCGTAGTGCCAGTTTCTGGTTAACCGGATTGTCTTCCGCCAGCAAAATCCGCAACCCGGCCGGCAGCAAGGCACAGACCGGTGCCGCTGTCGTCTGCGGCGGAGCCTCGACCTTACCGGCACGGACAGTGAAAATGAACAGTGAGCCCTGATTGACGGCGCTTTCAACGCGAATCCGCCCCCCCATCAACTCAACCAGCCGGCGACTGATCGCCAGCCCCAACCCGGTCCCGCCAAAGCGCCGGGAAATACTACTGTCGGCCTGGGTAAAGGCATCAAAGATATGCGCCAGTTTTTCCGGCGGAATACCGATCCCGCTATCGCGTACCGAAAATTCAAGTTCGACCTGGGTCGCGGTGGCGCCAAGCACCCGTATCGCCAGGTCAACGCTGCCCCGAGTAGTGAACTTGACGGCATTGCCCAGCAAATTAAGCAGAACCTGGCGCAAACGCTGCTCATCCGCCAACAAGTGCGACGGCAAATCCGGCGGCACCAGCAACCGCAAGGCGATACCCTTGTCAGCTGCGCGCGCTTCAAGCATCCGGCAACTGTCTTCCAGCATCGGTTGCAACTCGAAACGCTCACTTTGCAACTCCATCCGGCCAGCTTCGATTTTGGAAAAATCGAGAATTTCGTTGATCACCTTGAGCAAGTGCAAGGCCGAACCATGCACCGCCTGCAGACTGTCCCGCTGCTCGTAATTGAGGTGGGTCGCCAGCACCAGCTCGGTCATGCCGATGATGGCATTCATCGGCGTCCGGATTTCATGGCTCATATTGGCCAGAAATTCGCCCTTGATCGCGTTCGCGCTTTCAGCGGCAACTCGTGCTGCGGCCAGTTCAGCCAGCAGATTCTCGATCCGGTCGGCCATCAGGTTGAAGGCGACTGCCGTATCGGCGATTTCCGGCGCCCCGGAAACACTCACCCGCTCCGACAGCGCACCGCGCCCAAACGCCTCGACCCCCGCCTCAAGACGTGCCAGCGGCTGCAGACTGCGCCGCAAAACCAGGGCAAACAACGAGAGAAACAGCAGCCCGGACAGGCCCCAGACCAGCGCAGCATTGCGCATCGCCAGCCAGGTATCGTGAACGATCGCGCCCGCCGAAGGCTGAACCCGCAAGATGCCATAGACCCGCCCCCCCGCAACCAAGGGATAGTCATGCCCCCCGATCTTCAACTGCAGGCTTTGCACCACCCAGGACGGAGTGGAAAATGCGGCCATCTCCCTGGCTTCGATCAAGATCCGGCCATTTTCCGGTTGCAGGATTTCAATCGAATCGAGCGAGCGACTCACTACCGAGCGACGAATTGCCTGCTGCGCGGTTTCCAGATCGCCCACCACCAGGGCCTGGAGCAGAGAAGGAGCGAGCGCGGCAGCGATCGATTCGGACAATTCGTCAGCCAGCCTCTTTTCGTTCTCCACCTGCTGCGCCAACAGGATTCCGAGACCGATCATCCCGACCAGCAACAAGCCCCAGCCAGCCAGCCACAGCAGGCGTGTCGAGAGAGCCAGGCGGGGCAGCATCGACCTTAATCCCGAACCAGCTTGTAAGCTTTGCGCACAGACAGGTAATCCGCCTCACCTGCCGGAAAGAAACCCGGAAACTGATTGGCCTCAAGCAGCGCGGCCGCCGTTGGGTCCTGGCGCATTTTGAGCAAGGCCTGCTGGATCGCCACAACCTTGTCGCGCGGTACTCGGGGATGCACCGATACCGCCAGATCGGGATACGGCCCCGAGGTGTACAACTCGCGATAACGCAAGCCCTTACGTGCAGCATACTGCGACAGGTAACGCGAATTGACCGCAACCGCGTCGACCTGTCTGCTATCAAGCTGCGCCAGCCCTCCCTCCTGATTCGCCGCCATCACTTCCACCTCGTGGATACCGGCCTTGCGCAGCGCCTGCTTGGGCACCGCGTAGGCGACCAAGGCATGGACCGAAGGATAGGCAACCCGTCGCCCTTCAAGTTCGGACAGCTGCCGCAACGGACTGTCGTCACGCACGGCAATCACGCCAAAAATCGGCGCATTGCCCCAGCGCGCAATCACTCGATAGGTACCGTCGTACTCCGGGCGGAAATTATGATTGCTGAACAGCAAATCAAACTCTCCTGCCTGCATCATGGCATTGGTTGCCTGCACATTCGCCCCCATCCGCAACTGAAAACGCAAACCGGTCTGCTCGCTCAAGTAGCGGAAGATGGGATTCCAGCGCTCGGCAGTCAGTTGCGGACTTTGCTGATTGAGTATCCCGAAACTCAGAATCGCCTCGTCGGCGTGAACCAGAGCACAAATCCAGAACAGGAACAAAGCGGCACGAAGATGCATTTCGAAGATTCCTTTCGAACCGCGATTGTACGCCCACGCCTGAAGAATGGTTTTCCCCCCAACCGGGCTGCAAATAATTTGTCACGGCATATTGCGCAATACGAATTCAGTTTTTACAATGCGAAAAATCATTCTTGGATACAGGGAGTTTCCGGATACCCCGGCGACTCCCGAAAGCGTTAGAGTTGTCGCGCCCACCCGGCACGACATAAGAGCAACCATCGTAGGAGACGAACCATGGCCGACCAGCCGAACGCACTGCCCGATCCGCAGGATGTCGACCCGCAGGAAACCCGTGAATGGATTGAAGCGCTGGAAGGCGTGATCACCCAGGAAGGCGCCGAACGCGCTCACTACCTGATCGAAAAACTGATCAGCCAGGCCCGCGAAGACGGCATCGACATCCCCTATTCGGCCAATACCGAATACATCAACACCATTCCCGCCGACCAGCAGCCCAAGTACCCGGGCAACCCGGACATGGAGATCAAGATTCACTCCTACATCCGCTGGAACGCCATGGCCATGGTCGTCCGCGCCAACAAGCACACCAACGTCGGCGGCCACATTGCCTCCTTCGCCTCCGCCGCTGCCCTCTACGACGTCGGCTTTTCGCATTTCTGGAAGAGCATCGACCATGAAACCGGTGGCGACCTGATCTTCTTCCAGGGCCACTCCGTGCCGGGCGTTTACTCCCGCGCCTTCATGCTGGGCCGCCTGACCGAAGAGCAGATGGACAACTTCCGCCAGGAAACCGACGGCAAAGGCATCTCCTCCTACCCGCATCCGTGGCTGATGCCAGACTTCTGGCAATTCCCGACGGTATCAATGGGCCTCGGCCCGATCCAGGCGATCTATCAGGCCCGCTTCATGAAGTACCTGGCGTCGCGCGGCCTGATCGATGCCGCCAAGGCCGAACAGCGCAAGGTCTGGGCCTTCCTCGGCGACGGCGAGACCGACGAGGTCGAATCGCTCGGCGCCATCGGCATGGCCGGGCGTGAAAAGCTCGACAACCTGATCTTCGTGATCAACTGCAACCTGCAGCGCCTCGACGGCCCGGTGCGCGGCAACGGCAAGATCATCCAGGAACTCGAATCGGAATTCCGCGGTGCCGGCTGGAACGTGATCAAGCTGATCTGGGGCACCCACTGGGATGCACTGTTTGCCCGCGACAAGAGCGGCATCCTGAAAAAGCGGATGATGGAACTGTGCGACGGCGAGTACCAGACCTTCAAGGCCAAGAACGGCGCCTACGTCCGCGAACATTTCTTCAATACGCCGGAACTGAAGGCGCTGGTCGCCGACTGGACCGACGACGAAGTGTGGCAGCTGAATCGTGGCGGCCACGACATCTTCAAGATCTTCGCTGCCTACAACGCTGCTGTCACCCACAAGGGCGCACCGACCCTGATCCTGGCCAAGACCATCAAGGGCTTCGGCATGGGCCAGGCCGGCGAAGCGATGAACATTTCCCACCAGCAGAAGAAGATGGACAAGGAGCAAATCGGCCGCTTCCGCGACCGCTTCGGCCTGCCGGTGCCGGATGACCAACTCGAAGAACTGCCTTACCTCAAGTTTGCCGAGGACAGTCCGGAATACCAGTACATGCGCGATCGTCGCCTGGCACTGGGCGGCTTCCTGCCGAAGCGTCGCCAGAAGGCCGAGCCGCTGGCCATTCCGAGCCTCGACAAATTCGATGCCCTGCTCAAGGCCTCCGGCGAAGGCCGCGAACTGTCCACGACCATGGCCATCGTCCGCATCATGAACATGCTGCTGAAGGACAAGCAGGTCGGTCGCAACGTCGTGCCTATCGTGCCGGACGAATCCCGCACCTTCGGCATGGAAGGCATGTTCCGCGCCGTCGGGATCTGGAACCAGCAAGGCCAGAACTACGTGCCGGAAGATCATGACCAGCTGATGTTCTACAAGGAGTCCAAGGACGGCCAGGTGCTGCAGGAAGGCATCAATGAATCCGGCGCGATGAGCGACTGGATCGCCGCCGCCACCTCGTACTCGGTGCATGGCGTGCAGACCATCCCCTTCTATATCTGCTACTCGATGTTCGGTATGCAGCGCGTGCTCGACTTGTGCTGGGCGGCTGGTGACCAACGCGCCCGTGGTTTCCTGATTGGCGGCACCGCCGGTCGCACCACGCTGAACGGCGAAGGTCTGCAGCACGAAGACGGTCACAGCCTGATCCTCTCCAACCTGATCCCGAACTGCGTCTCCTACGATCCGACCTTCCAGTACGAAGTCGCTGTCATCACCCAGGACGGCCTGCGCCGCATGCATGTCGAGCAGGAAGACGTGTTCTATTACCTGACGGTGATGAACGAAAACTACGAGCACCCGGAAATGCCGGCCGGTGCCGAAGCCGACATCATCAAGGGGATGTACTCGTTCAAGAAGGGCGGCGCCGGCGACCTGCGCGTGCAGTTGCTCGGCTCGGGCACCATCTTCCGCGAAGTCATTGCCGCCGCCGACCTGCTCAAGGCCGACTGGGGCGTCGAAGCCGACATCTGGGGTTGCCCGTCCTTCAACGAACTGGCCCGCGACGGCCAGGACACCGCCCGCTGGAACATGCTGCACCCGCTCGAAGCACCGAAGCTGTCGCACGTCGAGCAAAAGCTCGCCGGCAGCGAAGGCCCGGTGGTTGCCGCGACCGACTACATCAAGCTGTTCGCCGAGCAGATCCGTCCCTTCGTCAAGGGCAGCTACGTCACGCTGGGCACCGATGGCTTCGGTCGTTCCGACACCCGCGAGAAGCTGCGTCACCACTTCGAGGTCGATCGCCACTGGGTCACCCTGGCTGCCCTGAAGGCGCTGGCTGACGAAGGCAAGATCGAGCGCGAAAAGGTTGCCGCCGCACTGGTCAAGTACAACCTGGATCCGGCCAAGCCGAATCCGATGTCGGTTTAAGGGAAGGAGACCAACATGAGCCAAATCATCGAAGTCAAAGTCCCGGACATTGGCGATTTCGACAGCGTGCCAGTCATCGACCTGTTCGTGAAAGTCGGCGACAGCATCAAGGTTGACGACGCCATCGCCACCCTCGAATCCGACAAGGCCACCATGGATGTGCCAAGCACGGTCGCCGGCACGGTCACCGAAGTGCTGGTGCAACTCGGCTCCAAAGTCAGCGAAGGTGCACTGCTGATCAAGGTCGACACCGGCGCCGCCGGTGCCGTGGCCGCGCCTGCCGCTGCACCCGCCGCCGCCCCGGCCCCCGCTCCGGCTGCTGCACCGGCTCCGGCCGCCCCCGCAGCAGCTGGCGCACTGGTTGAAGTCAAGGTGCCGGATATCGGCGACTTTACCGACGTGCCGGTGATCGACCTGTTCGTCAAGGTCGGCGACACGATCAAGGTGGATGACGCCATCGCCACCCTCGAATCCGACAAGGCCACCATGGATGTGCCGAGCACCGTGGCCGGCACGGTCAAGGAAGTGCTCGTTCAGCTGGGTTCCAAGGTCAGCGAAGGCGCGCTGCTGATCAAGGTCGAAACCGGTACCGGCGCACCTGCCGCAGTAGCCGCGCCAGCCCCCGCAGCCGCTCCGGTTTCTGCCCCGGTCGCTGCGTCGACCGTGGCAGCTGCTCCGGCCGCCCCTGCCGCCCTCGCTCCGGCCCTGCCGATCGGCGCCAAGGTCCACGCGTCGCCGTCGGTCCGTGCCTATGCCCGCGAACTGGGTGTCGATCTGTCCAAAGTGCCGGCGACCGGTCCCAAGGGCCGCATCGTCAAGGAAGACCTGACCAAGTACGTCAAGGGCGTGATGTCCGGTACCATTTCCGGCCCGGTCGCCACGGCTTCGGGCGGTATCACCGGCGGCGGCGTGCTCGATCTGCTCCCCTGGCCGAAGGTCGATTTCGCCAAGTTCGGCGAAATCGAGGTCAAGCCGCTGTCGCGGATCAAGAAGATTTCCGGCCAGAACCTCTCCCGCAACTGGGTGATGATCCCGGCCGTGACCTATCACGAAGACGCCGACATCACCGATCTGGAAGCCTTCCGCGTGCAGCTGAACAAGGAAAATGAAAAGGGTGGTGGCGCCAAGCTGACCATGCTCGCTTTCCTGGTCAAGGCCTGCGTCAAGGCATTGCAGAAGTTCCCGGAGTTCAACGCTTCGCTCGACGGCGACAACCTGGTGCTGAAGAAGTACTTCAACATCGGTTTCGCGGCCGACACCCCGAACGGCTTGGTCGTACCGGTGATCAAGAATGCCGACAAGAAGTCAGTCTTCGAGATCGCCCAGGAATCCGGCGACCTGGCCAAGCAGGCGCGTGACGGCAAGCTCAAACCGGCTGACATGTCCGGCGCCTGTTTCACGATTTCTTCGCTCGGCGGCATCGGCGGCACCTACTTCGCGCCGATTGTGAACGCTCCGGAAGTGGCAATCCTCGGCGTTAACAAGTCGGCCATGAAGCCGGTCTGGGACGGCAAGCAGTTTGTGCCGCGCCTGACCCTGCCGCTGTCGCTGACCGCCGACCACCGCGTGATCGACGGCGCGCTGGCGACCCGCTTCAACGTCTATGTCGCGCAGTTGCTGGCCGACTTCCGTCGCGTCGCGCTGTAATCCGGGAAGGAGATCAAGATGAGTCTCGTAGAAGTCAAAGTCCCGGATATCGGCGATTTTTCCGACGTGCCGGTGATCGACCTGTTCGTCAAGGTTGGCGACACGATCAAGGTTGACGATGCGATTGCCACGCTGGAGTCCGACAAAGCCACCATGGACGTACCTTCCACGGTCAACGGCGTGGTCAAGGAAGTTTTGGTCCAGCTGGGTTCGCGCGTCAGCGAAGGCGCCCTGCTGATCAAGGTCGAGGCCGGCGCCAGCGCCGCCGCTGCAGCACCTGCCGCGCAAGCCGCAGCGGCCCCGGCGGCGGCCCCCGTGGCAGCGCCGACGGCCGCCAGCCATGCCGGCGGTGCCGACATCGAGTGCGACATGCTCGTGCTCGGCGCCGGCCCCGGCGGCTACTCGGCGGCCTTCCGTTCGGCCGACCTCGGCTTGAAGACGGTCATCGTCGAGCGTTACGCCACGCTCGGCGGCGTCTGCCTGAACGTCGGCTGCATCCCGTCCAAAGCCCTGCTGCATGTCGCTGAAATCATCGACGAAGCCAGTCATGCCAATGACCTGGGTGTCACCTTCGCGGCACCGCAAGTCGATATCGACAAGCTGCGCGCTCACAAGGAAAAGGTCGTCGGCAAGCTGACCGGCGGTCTGGCCGGTATGGCCAAGGGCCGCAAGGTCGAGGTCGTGCGCGGCTACGGTGCTTTCATCGACCCGAACCACATCGAGGTCGAGGTGACCGACGGTGCCGGCCAGGACAAGACCGGCGCCAAGAAGATCGTGAAGTTCAAGCAGTGCATCATCGCGGCCGGTTCGGCCGCCGTGCATCTGCCCTTCATCCCGCGCGACCCGCGCATCGTTGACTCCACGGGCGCCCTCGAACTGCGCTTCGTGCCGGAAAAAATGCTCGTCATCGGCGGCGGCATCATCGGTCTGGAAATGGCCACCGTCTATTCGACGCTGGGCGCCAAGGTCGATGTCGTTGAAATGGCCGATGCCCTGATGCAAGGCCCGGACCGCGACGCCGTCAAGGTTTGGGAAAAGCAGAACCTGCACCGCTTCGACAAGATCATGCTGAAGACCAAGACCGTGGCGGTCGACGCCAAGGACGACGGCCTGTACGTCAAGTTCGAAGGTGAAGGCGCCCCGACCGAGCCGGTCAAGTACGACATGATCCTGCAAGCCGCCGGTCGTGCGCCGAACGGCAAGAAGATCGCCGCCGAGAAGGCCGGCGTCATCGTCACCGACCGCGGCTTCATTCCGGTCGATACCCAGATGCGCACCAATGTCCCGCACATCTTCGCCATCGGCGATCTGGTCGGTCAGCCCATGCTCGCCCACAAGGCCGTGCATGAAGCCCACGTTGCCGCCGAAGTCGCCGCCGGCCACAAGGCCGCCTTCGACGCGCAGGTGATTCCGGGCGTGGCCTACACCCATCCGGAAGTGGCGTGGGTCGGCTACACCGAAGATCAGGCCAAGAAGGAAGGGCGCAAGATCGAAACCGCCAAGTTCCCGTGGGCGGCCTCCGGTCGTGCCATCGCCAACGGTGCCGACTACGGCTTCACCAAGCTGATCTTCGATGCCGAAACGCACCGCGTGATCGGCGGCGCCATCGTCGGTCCGTCGGCCGGCGACATGATCGGCGAAGTCTGCCTGGCCATCGAAATGGGTTGCGATGCGGTCGACATCGGCAAGACCATTCACCCGCACCCGACGCTGGGCGAGACGGTTGGCATGGCCGCCGAAGTCGCGCACGGCTCCTGCACGGACGTTCCGCCGCCGCGCAAGAAATAAAGCTTTCAAGAACCTCTGCGGTACGCCAAGGCCCCCTTGGCGTTCGGTTTGGGCGACGGCTAATCCCCGTCGCCTTTTTTTGTCCACCGTCGCCGTTAATCCAGCGCCAGCCCGGCCAGTCGGGAAGCGCAGCGTTCTCCGAGGAAATGCCGCAAGGCCTGCACCAGCGGGCTGATCTGCCGCCGCTCGGCACACACCAGATGCAAGGGCGAGGCCTCAGCCTGCCACTCCGGACACAAGCGCAGCAAACGCCCGGATTGCAAATCGGCCGCCACATCCAGCGCCGACTTGCAGGCAATGCCATGCCCCGCCAAGGCCCAACGCCGCACCGCATCACCGTCGTCGGCCACCCGGTCGCCCTTGACCTGAACGGAGACCAGTTTCCCGCCACGGGAGAACTGCCAGCGATCATGCACGCTGTCGGCCAGGGTAAAACAGAGGCAGTTATGCTCGACCAGCGCTTGCGGCTCCGCCGGTGTTCCGGCTCGTGCCAGATAGGATGGTGCCGCACAGAGAATGCGCCGATTGCCGGCTGCGACCGGCAGGGCAACCAAGCTGGAATCGGGCAGGGCGCCGTAGCGCAAGGCCAGATCGACATGCTGCCGATAGATGTCGGTCGGACGGTCGGATAACTGCAAACGCAACTGAATTTTCGGATGCAGCAACTGAAACTCGTCGAGCCAGTCGAGCAGGATGTTGCGCCCAAGGTCGGAAGGAACCGACAACTGCAGCACTCCGCACATCGCTGCGGGATCCGACAACGCCGCATCGCGGCCATCGACCAAGAGTTGCAAAGCCTGCCGGCAAGGCTCAAGAAATACCTGCCCAGCTGCGGTCAGGCGCAGGCTGCGAGTGGTGCGCAAGAACAAAGCAGCCGCGACTTCATCCTCAAGGCGCTTGACCGCCAGGCTGGCTGCCGCCGGACTCATATCGAGACGACGGGCAGCCGCCGACAGGCTACCGGTATCGGCAGCCAGAACGAATACTTCCATGTCCCGCAACATACGCATCGCGACATGCTAAGGGCCTGCCTTAGGATTTTCAATAATTTGTTGAAAGTAAATATCAATTCAACCGGTTTTTAATTAACTGACCAGGGCGCATCATGCGCTGGTCACCTCGCGACCGGAAAAGCAGCCCCTCTCTCCGCTGCTCTTCGCCCCCCCCGTGCTGATGCCGCAAAGCGAACACTCCAGCCCCCACCAGGCTCCACGTCTTACGGCACTCAGAGCAAAAAACAGGCAGTGACGCCGATTAAGCGATTGATTGCCAAACTAATCCAGGAGAACCGACCATGAATATCGTCGAGCACGCCAAGAGTCGCCATACCACCAAAGCCTTTGCTCCCGAGAGCAAGATACCTGCCGGGACTTTCGCGCAGTTTTGCACCCTGCTGCGCCACTCGCCCTCCTCGGTGAACTCCCAGCCCTGGCATTTTGTCGTGGCCAGCACCGACGCAAGCAAGGCACGCATCGCCCAAGCGACCGAAACGGGCTATGCCTATAACGCAGCCAAGATCAGGAACGCTTCGCATGTGATTGTCTTCTGCGCCCGCACCAGCTTCGACGCAAACCACCTCGCCGACCTGCTGGCCCAGGAAGAGCGCGATGGGCGCTTTGCGACACCGGAGGCCCAAGCCGGCCAGAACAGCGCCCGCAGTTTTTATGTGGACCTGCACCGCTACGATGCCAAAGACCTGCAGCACTGGATGGAGAAGCAGGTCTACCTCGCTCTCGGCAGCGCCCTGCTTGGTGCCTCGGGGCTTGGCATCGACGCCTGCCCGATGGAGGGCTTCGACGCCTGCCGCCTTGACGAGGAACTCGGCCTGCGCGCCCGAGGCCTGACCAGTGTTGTCATCCTCTCGCTCGGCTACCGCAGCGAGGAGGACTTCAACGCCAGACTGCCCAAGTCCCGCCTGCCGGAGGACAAGGTCTTCACCATGCTCTGAGCAGCAGACCGCCTTTCCCCATTCCTCATTACCCCAAGCAACACGATCAAACGACCATGATTACAGACCAACAACCCACTCTGCGCACGCCTTGCCGCCTGCTCGCCGCCGTCCTGCTGGGCGCGGCGCAGCTAGCCTGGGCAGCATCACCCGCCATCGGCACCCTCGAAGAAGTTGCCACCCTTCCCATCCGCCCCGGCAATGTCACCGCGACCCGTAGCGGCCGCATTTTTGCCACCGTGCATCCACTCGATCTGCCCGCCGGCCTGCAGTTGATCGAAATAGGCGGTCCCTCTGCCTACCGCCCATGGCCCGACGCCAGCCTGCAGAGTCCACCACACAGCCAGAGTGACGAGCGCCTCGACACCCCGCTTGGCATCGCCCAGGATCAAGCTGGCCGCCTGTGGGTTACCGACATGGGCCTCAATCTCGGCAAAACTCGGATCTGGGGCTTTGACATTGCCAGCGGCAAGCTGCTGCACAAGATTGAACTGCCTGCCGCAGTCGCCCCGCCAGGAGCTTTCGTCCAGGATCTCGCGGTCGACGCCGAAAAAGGCTGGATTTACCTGGCCGACATCGCACCGCCGGGGCTGCTCGCGGTCGAGATTGCGACCGGCAAGGCACGCCGCTTCGACGGACACGCCGCACTGCAAGCCGAACCTGGGGCGGCGATGCGGGTGGATGGACAAGCCACCCGGTTCGGCGGCCAGCCGGCCAGCGTCGGAGTCAATCCGCTCACCCTGTCACGCGATGGGGAGACGATCTATTTCGGCGCCATGAACGGAACCCACTGGTACAGCGTGCCCAGCCAACTGCTGCGCGAGGGCACACCGGCACAAATCGCCGCCGAAATCCGCAGCGTTGGTCGCAAACCGGTATCCGACGGTGCCGCTACCGACGATGCCGGCAACCATTTTTTCACCAACCTCAACGACCACGGAATCGACCGGCTCGATCCGCAGGGCCAACTCAGCCCGCTGATCCGCGACCCCCGCCTGCACTGGCCGGACAACGTGCAATTTGGTCCTGACTCCTGGCTCTATATCGCCGTCAACCAGTTGCACCTGACCCCGGCCTTTACCGGCGGCGCGGATCTCGGCCAGCCGCCATACCGGATCATGCGGGTATGGACCGGTACGCCGGGCAACCAGCGTTCACTGCGCTAAGCGCCATGGCAACAGGCGAACGGCGGCCGCCACGCCTCCTTCACCGCGCCGCCGCTCCCTGCCCCAGGCGGTCGGCTATCCCGAGCAGGAAATCAACCACCACGCGGACCCGTGGCGCGCGATAGCGGTCGGCGCTGTATACCAGCCAGTTGCTGCCCTGATAGCGGCCCAATAGCTGCCAGCCGGGCAGCACCGGCAGCAGCAGGCCCTTCGCCAGCGACTGGCGGGCGGTAAAGTCGGGCAGGCAGGCAATCCCGAAACCCGCCTCGGCGGCCTCCCGTCGCATTTCGCTGTGATTGCTGGCGTAGCGGCCGCGCACATTGACCAGCCGCCGCTCGTCGCCACTGACCAGGCACCACTCGTCGTCGCCCGGCTGCTCGGCCAGATGCAGGCAGCTATGCTGCGCCAGATCGGCTGGCTGCTGCGGCACCCCGGCCCGGGCCAGATAGGCGGGACTGGCGTAAAGCAGGGTACGCACCTCGATGAACGGACGGGCGACATAACCTGGTGGCGGATCGCCAAACCGCAGCGCAATGTCCACCCCGCCGGCAATGAAATCGACAGCGTGGTCGCTGACTGCCAGTTCCAGGTCAAGACCGGGATGAGCATCAAGCAGACGCGGCAGCTCGGGATGGATCAACTGCCGCAAGGCGGCCTTGGGAGCCGCGATCCGCACCCGCCCCTCGACACGACTGACATGACTGGCAGCACCGTCGCAGGCCGCACGCGCCGCATCGAGCATCGTCCGGGCATGGCGCAAAACCTCCTGCCCACCGGCGGTCAAGCGCAGCCGGCGGGTGCTGCGCTCCAGTACGGTCAGACCCAGCGCCGCCTCCAGCCGGGCGATCTGGCGACTGACCGCCGACGGGGTACTCCCTTGCAGGCGGGCTGCCGCCGTAAATGAGCCAGCCTCGCTCACCTGAACCAGAGCGGCCAGATCCGGCAACAGCGGCAACAATTCATTTGTTCTCATCGAGCACAAATCCTTTGCTTTAAACCAGGATTATCAATCAACAAGCCGGGATTCATACTAAGCAGGATCATTTTCTTCCATCGCCAACAACGGTTGCCGCTACTTTCCATGCTCGCTCTGCCGCCCGCCCTGTCTCTACCGCCTGCAGCCCTGCTGCTGCTTACTGCCACGATCTGGGGCAGCAGTTACAGTGTGGTCAAGACAGCCCTGGACTGGTACCCGGTCGCCGGGGTGATTGCCCTCCGCTTCCTGTTTGCCGCGCTGTTGCTCGCTCCCTACTGGCTGCGACTGCCGGCAGCACAGCAAAGAGCGACTCTGGCAGTCGCAGCCCCGACCAGTCTCGGGCTCTTGGCGATCTTTCTTGCCGAAACGGCGGGGGTAGCGCGGACCAGCGCGAGTAATGCCGCCTTTCTCGTCAGCCTCTGCCTGCTGCTGACGCCGGGCGTCGAATGGGCCTGGTTTGGTCGCCGCCCGGCCGCCAGGCTGTGGCTGGCGGCACTGCTCTCGCTGTTCGGCACCTGGTTACTGACCGGGCTCGCTGCCAACGGACTCAATCTCGGCGATGCACTGATGCTGCTGGCGGCCCTGATCCGCGCCGGCCAGACCTGCCTGACCACCCGCCTGCTGCGCGAGCGCACGGTCGACAGCCTCGGCCTGACCGCCGCCCAGGGTTTGCTGGTTGGCGGCGGGGCACTCGCCATCCTCGGGCTGGCCCCACCCGGTGGCAGCCTCCCTGCCTGGCCAACGGCCCCTGCTTTCTGGATAGCCATCGCCTACCTGACTTTGTTCTGCACGCTCTTTGCCTTCTGGGCGATGAACCGCGCGCTGGCCGCCAGCAGCCCGACCCAGGTCACCTTGCTGCTCGGCAGCGAACCGCTGTGGGGCGCTCTGTTCGCCGTTTTCTGGCTGGGCGAGCCGCTCGCCGCCAGCGGCTGGCTGGGCGGCCTGCTGTTGGCCGGAGCGGCCGTCTGGGTCAGCCTGCCGGAGCGGCCGCCAACGGACGCCCCGGCGGCGCTACCGGCCGAAGCCGGCGCCCGCTGAAAGACAGCGGCAAAATCAGGCGCCCTCAGCGCAGTTGGCCCCTATCCACGGTCAACCCACAAAAAGCCCGATTTTTCCGGGCGAGCGGCCGCACTCCTCGCCTAGTCCGGCTGGCGCAGCTCGCCGGTTTCCCTGGTGAGCGCCAGCTCGCGCATCTTGGCGTACTTGCAGAAGCTGTTGAAGCAGCCGATGGCGATGTGGATCAAGCCGGGCAAGCCGTCACGGAAGCCCTGGCGAAACAGGTAGAACTTGACGAAGCGGACCAGCGGGCTGAACACCAGACGCCCGGCGCTGGCCCGCTTGCCGGCGGCAACCGCCATTTCGGCGGCCAGGCTGGTGTAGCGGTTCTGTTTGGCGAGGTAGCTGGCCAGCGTCTCGGCCGAGTCGTGCAGCAGATCGCCGGGCAAAGTCCCGACCGGGCCACCGGCCAGCACCTTTTCATGCACGGCGTCGTCGGACCAGCGCGCCTGGCGGCGGTCGAAAAAGCGTAGCGACCAGTCCGGGTAACCTTCGCCATGGCGCAAGTAGCGGCCAAGAAAGCGGTTGCAGCGGGCAAAGCGGTAGGCATGCACGGTCGACGGCGAATTCAGCGCATTTTCCAGCGCCCGCCGCAGTTCCTCACTGACCCGCTCGTCGGCATCGAGGCAGAGCACCCAATCGTGGCAGGCGGCATCGACGGCAAACTGCTTTTGCCGGCCAAAACCCAGCCAGGCCTGCTCGATCACCCGCGCGCCGGCAGCGGCCGCAAGTTCGCGGGTACCGTCGGTGCTGCCCGAATCGACCACCACCACCTCATCGGCAAAGCCCACGCTGGCCAGACAATCGGCCAGTTGCGAAGCGGCATTCAGGGTAATGATCACGACCGACAGGGGCTGGCGAGTGGCGGGCATTTATAATCCGGGTTTCTGCAAAACGCCCATTTTAGCTGCCGATGCGCCTCCTGATCGTCAAAACCTCGTCGCTCGGCGATGTGATTCATTACCTGCCGGCGCTCAGCGACATCCGCCGCCATTTCCCGCAAGCCCGCATCGACTGGTGCGTCGAGGAAAGCTTCGCGGCGATCCCGCCGCTGCACCCGGCACTCGGCGAAATTGTTCCGGTCGCCCTGCGCCGCTGGCGCAAGCAACTGCTGCAAGGCAAGACCTGGAACGAAATCGGCGCCCTGCGCCAGCGCCTGCAGGCGGCCCGTTACGATCTGGTGATCGACAGCCAGGGTCTGCTCAAAAGCGCCCTGCTCGCCCGCCAGGTGGCAGCGCCGCATGCCGGTTACGACGCCGAGAGCATCCGCGAACCGCTGGCCAGCCGTCTTTACGAGCGCCGCTACCGGGTTTCCCGCGACTTGCACGCAGTCGTGCGCAACCGCCTGCTGACCGCTGCCGCCCTCGGCTACAACCTTGATTGCGGCCCCGATTACGGGATCACCGCCCCCGCCGCCGACTTTGCCTGGCGGCCGGAAGGTCCCTATGTCGTGCTGCTCTCGGCGACCAGTCGCGACGACAAGCTGTGGCCGGAAGACCACTGGATCGAACTCGGCCACGAGTTGCACCGGCAAGGCCTGCGCGCACTGCTGCCGGGCGGCAACCCGGTTGAACGCGAACGCGCGGCACGGCTGGCTGCGGCGATTCCGGAGGCGATCGCGGTGCCGCCGCAAGGCATCGGCGAACTTGCCGCACTATTGGCGGGCGCCCGCGCCGTAGTCGGTGTCGATACCGGATTGACCCATCTGGCGGTGGCGCTCGATACCCCGACGGTGGCGTTGTACACCGCCACTGATCCGGGCCTGACCGGCGTTTATGGCCGTGCCTTCTGCCGCAATCTGGGCGGCAAAGGCAAGACTCCAGCGGTCAAGGCGGTGCTGGGCGCCCTGGCCGAAGCCGGCTGAATTTCAGCAAAACAGTTGGGACACCGCCAGCCCCTGCTGGCACGGACGCAGGCCTCGGCCTGCTCAATCTTCTTTATCGTTGCTGCCGGCGACTGCGCGAACCCCGGCGGCCGTCACATCCACCGCCGTTTCGACGACAGTCGCCCCGACCTTGACCGTGGTTGCAGCCACCGTCACGGCGGCATCTGCGACCGCGATCACCGAGCAGCCGGAAAGCAAGGGCAACAGGCACAAAGCGGCATACAGACGATGCGACATGGCGGACGGGGAGATGGGGGAATGGAACTTCCGGGCGGTATCCGGAAGAAGGCGTGGTGCCCATGGGCAGGATCGAACTGCCGACCTCTCCCTTACCAAGGGAGTGCTCTACCACTGAGCCACATGGGCAACATGCAAAAACGGCTCGCACCGCGAGCCGCAAGCAACTTGGCTCCCCGACCTGGGCTCGAACCAGGGACCTACGGATTAACAGTCCGGCGCTCTACCGACTGAGCTATCGGGGAACACTTCACCAAATGTTTTTCACGTTTGGCGTCGTGAGGAGCGCCATTATAGGCAAGTTCCAGGAAAAGACAAGAGGTTTCTGAAAAAAACTTAAATCATGTGACAACGCGCCCACCAGGCCTGTCCCAAGGCCAGCCCGCCATCGTTGGCCGGGGCCTGTTGCGGCAGGCGCAATTCGCCACCGGACGCCGCCAGCCGCGCAGCCAGCAAGCCGACCAGCAAGGTGTTTTGCGCACAGCCGCCGGCCAGGTAGCAAACCGGTCCCGCAGGCTGCCCTGCCGCCCCCCCATCTCCGGCAATTGCCCGCCCCCCGGGTTTTTGCCCTGATTCACGGTCGACCGTGGCCAGCAGCCATTTTTCCAGTGCTGCTGCCAGCGTCACGTGGAATAGCGCCGCTGCCGCCGCTCGCGCTTCGCGTTCCGACGGGGCCAAGGCGGCCAGCGTTGCGAGCAAGGGCAGCAGGTCCAGTTCGAGCCTCCCGGCAGCGTTCTCGCCGAGATGAAAGCCGTCGGCGAGGGGGGCCGGCTCGCCGTGTTCGACGATCCAGCAACGCGCCAGCGCCTCCAACTCCATCGCCGCCTGCCCTTCGTAAGCTGCGACCGCGCGCAAGCCAAGCAGCCCCGCCGCCGCATCGAAGACTCGACCAAGGCTGGAAGTCGGCGGGCAGCGCAGCCCCCGGTCGAGCATCTGCAGCAGCGGCCCCAAATCCTGCTCCGGCCAGGTCGCCGCCAGCCAACCGGAGATTCGCTCGTGGTATCCGAGCGCATGCAAGGCCGCGACGGCCATCCGCCACGGTTCGCGCGCGGCACGATCGCCACCGGGCAAGGCCAGCGGTCGCAACTGGCCGAGCCGGCGGCAGGGGTGCACCGCCGCAGCTTCCTCCCCCGCTTCGGGACGTAAATCAAGCGCCAGCAATTCGCCGCCCCACAGCCCCCCGTCACTGCCCAGCCCGACCCCATCAAGCGCCAGCCCGAGTAACGGCCCGCGCTCGCCATACTCGGCGGCAACCGCCGCCAGATGCGCGGCATGGTGCGGTACCGCCAGTGCCGGCACGCCCCAGCGCGCCGCCAGTTGCTGCGCCAGTTGCGTTGACGGGTAATCGGGATGCGCGTCGTGCGCAACCCAGGCCGGACGGACATCGAGAATCGCCAGCAGGTGGGTGACGGCTTCATCGAGAAAGGCCAGGGTCGCGGCATTGTCGAGACTGCCGACGTGTTGCGACAAGAAAGCCTGCTCACCGCGCAGCACGCAGATCGTGTTCTTCAGGTAGCCGCCCAGCGCCAGGCCCGGCGTGCCGCCAGCCGGCAAGCGCAGCGGCAAGGGCGCGTAACCGCGTGCCCGACGCAGGAATTGCGGCCCCAGCGCCGTCGACCGTAGCAGGCTGTCGTCGCAACGGACAACAATCGCCCGGTCGTGCAGCAAGAAGGCGTCGGCGATCCCGGCCAACCGCGCCACGGCTTCGGCATTGTCGATCACCAGCGGCTCGCCGCCGGGGTTGGCGCTGGTCATCACCAGCCGCAGCGGCGACGGCGCCATCATCCAGTCGACGCCGGCCGGCCGCCCGGCAGCTTCGTGCCAGAGCAGCAGATGCAGCGGCGTCCCCGGGCGCAGCAGGCCGATTTCGCCCAAGCCCGGCGCGACGCCAGGCAGATCACGCGGACCTTTGGTGCAGAGCACGATGGGCGCCGCCGGAGACCGCAGCAAAGCTTCGTCAGCCGGTGCAAGCTGCGCCAGATCGGCGACCGAAGCTGCGTTCAGCGCCATCACCGCGAAGGGCTTGGCATCGCGCGCCTTGCGCCGGCGCAACTCGGCGACGGCAGCCGGATTGTCGGCATCGCAGGCGAGATGGAAACCGCCCAGTCCTTTGAGCGCAACGATCCGCCCGGCGCGCAGCCAGGCCAGCGTAATGGCAATCGGATCACCAGCGGCAGGCTCGACCAGCCCGCTGACCACCGGGGCCAAGCCGGACGCGCCCTCGCTTACGCCGCTTTTTGCCCCGGATTCACGGTCGACCGTGAATCTCCCGTCTTTTGCCTCCCGCCATTGCAAACGCGGGCCGCAAGCCGGACAACAGGTGGTTTCGGCGTGAAAGCGGCGGTCAGCCGGATCGGCATATTCCGCCGCACAGGACGGACAGAGCGGGAACGGGGCCAGGCTGGTACGCGCGCGGTCGTAGGGAATGCCGGCGCTGACGGTGTAGCGCGGGCCACAGTGGGTACAGGTGATAAAGGCATGGCGCCAGCGGCGCCCGGCGGGGTCGCACATTTCAGCGATACAGGCGGGGCAGATCGCGGCATCCGGGCCGATGGCCGTGGCAGCAGCGCCGGCCAGGCTGTCGACAATCACGAAACCAGCGGCCGGCAGGGGTGGATCGTCGGCCGCCAACGTGATTTCCTCGATCGCATCGATCCTGGCCAGCGGCGCCAGCAGCGGCAATTCGGAACGCAGACGGGTAAGCAGCGCCTCCGCCGCGACCGCATCTGCCTGCAACGCCAGGGTCACTCCGGCAGCATCGTTGCGCACCCAGCCAGACAAACCCATTTCCCTGGCCAGCCGCCACACGCAGGGGCGAAAGCCCACGCCCTGCACCAAGCCGCGCACCCGCCATCCGCGCATTTCCCGTCCTTTCCTGTTCCTGCCGTCGCGGCGGGAGCTTACGCCAATCTCGCCGTAGCCGGCGTGACCCGGATTAAAAACAGCCGGCATAGGGCGTTTGCACCGTCTCCTTTCCCGATTGCAGAGTCCCGGCAAGTTAATTAAAGTGCCGTCTTCCATACGCCCACGTATGGAAGAAAACCATAACACCACTTAGAGAACAGAAAGACGCAAACATGGACATCAAAACAATCGGTATCGTCGGCGCCGGCACGATGGGCAACGGCATTGCCCAGGCATTCGCAGTCGCCGGTTTCCGCGTGATCATGGCCGACATTTCGGAAGCCGCCGTGCAGAAAGGCGTGGCCACCATCGCCGGCAGCCTCGACCGCCTGATCAAGAAGGAAAAGATGAGCGCCGAGCAGAAGGCCGCCGCACTGGCCCTGATCGGCACCGCGACCGATGTCGCCGCGCTCAAGGACGTGGACCTGATCATCGAAGCCGCGACCGAGAACTTCGAGTTGAAGACGCGCATCTTCAAGCAGCTCGACGACCTGGCCAAGCCGGATGCGATCATCGCCTCCAACACCTCGTCGATCTCGATCACCAAGCTGGCGGCTGCGACCAAGCGCCCGGCCCAGGTGATCGGCATGCACTTCTTCAACCCGGTACCGATGATGGCGCTGGTTGAGGTGATTCGCGGCCTGCAGACCAGCGACAGCACCTACGCCGCAGTCGAAACGCTGGCCAAGGCGGTCGGCAAGACCCCGGTGCAGGTCAAGAACAGCCCGGGTTTCGTGGTCAATCGCCTGCTCTGCCCGATGATCAACGAAGCCATCTTCGCGCTGGGCGAAGGCCTGGCCGACGCCGCCTCGATCGACGAAGCGATGAAGCTCGGCTGCAACCACCCGATCGGCCCGCTGGCGCTGTGCGACATGATCGGCCTCGACGTCGAACTGGCGGTGATGCAGGTGCTGTTCGAAGGGACCAAGGATCCGAAGTACCGCCCGGCCCCGCTGCTGGTTGAAATGGTCGAAGCCGGCTATCTCGGCCGCAAGGTCGGCAAGGGCTTCTACACCTACGAATAAGCCGACCGCAGCAAATCCCGGACAGGCCCGCCCAGCGCGGGCCTGTTGGCGTTTACGCCCCCCCCCCTGCGGCCGCGCCGGCAGACCGCCTAGCCCGCCCCCGGACGCGGACAGAACGAGGCCAGCAGACGCAGCAACTCGCCCTCGTCGTAAGGCTTGCCAAGGTAGGCATTGGCGCCCAGTTCGAGCGCATGCTGGCGGTGCTTGTCGGCGGTGCGCGAGGTGATCATGATCACCGGCAGGGACTGGTAACGCGGATCGGTGCGCAAGCTGCGCAGGAAGTCAAAGCCGTCCATCCGCGGCATCTCGACATCGCACAGGATCACCTGCGGCGCCTGCTCCGGGTCGGCCAGCTGCTCCAGCGCATCGACCCCGTCCTTGGCCTGGGCCACGGTGTAATCCTCGCGGGTCAGCAGCCGGGTCAGAATCTTGCGCACGGTCAGGGAATCATCGACCACCATCACCGTCGGCGCATCCTGCTCGATGCCATGATCAACCTCGACCGGCGCCAGCTGCGCCGCGACATTGAAGGCCGGCCGCCGCGCCGCGAGCGCCACCGGATTGAGGATCAGCACGATACGGCCGTCGCCGAGCACGGTCGCGCCGGAAATTCCGACCACCCGCGCCAGCTGTTCGCCGATGTTCTTGACCACCACTTCCTGATTACCCTGCAACTCATCAATCTGTACCGCCACCCGCTGGGTCCCGGAACGCAGCAGCAGCACCCAGGTCAGGCGATGGCTCTCTGGCTCGGCCTGGCTGTCGCCCAGCAGGTGCGGCAGATAGTGGAAGGGATAGGTCTTGTCGTGCCAGCACACCTCGCCGGCCTGCACGACCTCGAGCAACTCGCCGCTCTTGAGTTCGAGTACCTGCTCGATCATCGCCGCCGGCACCGCATACACCTGCGCCCCGGCACGCAGCAGCACGGTCGGCGTCACCGCCAGCGTCAGCGGCAGGTAGATGCGGAACTGGCAGCCCTGACCAGGATGATTTTCGATTTCGATCCGCCCGCCCAGCGCCGAAACCTCGGTCTTGACCACATCCATGCCGATGCCACGGCCGGAATCGCTGGTCAGCGTATCAGCTGTCGAAAAACCGGGCTGAAAAATCAGTTCGCAAAGCGCCCCGGCGTCCTCTCCGGCATGCTGCGGCAGGCCCATTTCAGCTGCCCGCGCACGAATCCGCTGCAGATCAAGGCCACGCCCGTCGTCGCTGAGCACCAGTACAATTTCGTTGCCTTCCTGGGCCAGACTGAGGCGGATTTCGCCGATTGCGTCCTTGCCCGCCGCCTGCCGCTCGGCAGCAGTCTCGATCCCGTGCGCAACCGCATTGCGCAGCATGTGCTCGATCGGCCCGAGCATCCGGTCGAGGACCGAGCGGTCGATTTCGACCTGGCCGCCGACGATTTCAAAGCGCGCCCGCTTGCTGGTCGCCCGAGCCGTCTGTCGCACCACCCGGTGCAGTCGCTCTTCCTGGCTGGCAAAAGGCAGCATCCGCATGCCCAGCAACTCCTGCTGCAGATCGCGATTGAGCCGCGACTGGGCCAGCAAGGCGGCATTGGCATCGTCGAGATGCTTGAGCAGGTTCTGCTGCACGGTCGCCACGTCATTGACCGACTCGGCCATGAAGCGGGTCAATTCCTGGAAACGGGTAAAGCGGTCGAGTTCCAGCGGATCGAACTGGTCGTGACTCTCGCTGGTCTGCGCCACGCGTGCCTGCATCTGGGTTTCGGCCTGGATTTCGATCTCGCGCAACTGGCGGCGCAAGCGGATCACATTGTCGGTCAATTCCAGCATCGACGACTTCAGGTTGCGCATCTCGCCTTCGATCCGGCTGCGCGCAATCGACAGTTCGCCGGCCTCGTTGACCAGGCGGTCCACCAGTTCGGCACGCACGCGCAACAGCAATCCGCGCGTTTCGCCGGCCTCCGCTGCGGCACCGTCGCCGGCCACCGGTGACGGCTGCGGCGCCTCGCTCGGCGTCGGCGTTGCTGGCGGCGACAAGGTGGCGACCACCGGCAACGGTGCCGGACTGGTTGGCGGCGGCTCCGGCGGCAGCAGACTCAATGCCAGCTGCGGCGGCTTGAGCGCCGGCAGCGGGGTGACGTCGGGCGCCTCGGCGGCCGGCAGCAAGGACGGCAGGGCCTGGTTTTCCGCACCACCGCCGGCAAGCGGCAAGGCCCCGGCCTCCGGCCGCAGGGCGTCGGTGGCCAGTGCCAGCGCATCGCACTCGGCCTCGAAGCCATCGAAAAAGGCCAGACTGAGCGGCTCACGGCCGCAACTCGCGGCCTCCAGCCGCGACTCCAGTGCATGCGCCTGTTCGCCCAGGCGCAGCGCCCCGGCCATCCGCGCATTGCCCTTGAAAGTGTGGAGCACGCGGGCCAGCGCGGCAGGCGGCTCGGGGTCGCGCGGATGCTCGCGCCACTGCCGGAGCAGCGACGCCATCACCGGCAACTGCTCGGCAGCCTCTTCATGAAAGATCGCCAGCAGGCGTGGATCAATCTCGTCGCCCCCGGCCGCCGGGGTTTCCGGGGTTTCCGGGGTTTCCGGGGTTTCCGGGGTTTCCGGGGTTTCCGGGGTTTCCGGGGTTTCCGGGGTTTCCGGGGTTTCCGGGGTTTCCGGGGTTTCCGGGGCTTCCGGGGCTTCCGGGGCTTCCGGGGCTTCCGGGGCTTCCGGGGCTTCCGGGGCTTCCGGGGCTTCCGGGGCTTCCGGGGCTTCCGGGGCTTCCGGGGCTTCCGGGGCTTCCGGGGCTTCCGGGGCTTCCGGGGCTTCCGGGGCTTCCGGGGCTTCCGGGGCTTCCGGGGCTTCCGGGGCTTCCACCGGCCCGACCGTGGCGAACTCCGACGGAAACAGTTCATCGAGGGCGGCGATCAAGGTGTCTTTCTCGACCAACTCCTCGTCGCCGGCAGCGACGTACATGTCGTCCAGCGTGACGATTGCCTGGCGCAGGATTTCCAGGCTGTGGCGACAACTCGGCACCAGGGTCTGGTTGCGCCGCAGCAGCGCACGCTCCAGCGCCAGCGCCAGGTGGTTCAATGGCATCAGGCCGACCGTGGCGGCGATCCCGCCCAGGGTATGTGCGGCCCGGGCCATTTCGAACGGAGTCGGCATCAGCGGGCAGGCCAGCAGGTCGGCATGATCAGCGGCCAGGGTTTGCAGGTGTTCGCGCGCCTCGATCCGGAAAATGTCGTAGAGGGTTGCCGAGATCGAGATCGTCTGACCGCTGGGTGGCTCGGTGTAGGCGACCGACTCGCTCGGCGTGGTGGCGGGAAAATCGCCGTGATCCGCGGTCGACCGTGGCAGCGATGGATTTTCCGCTGCCGGTGCGGTAAGAGGATCTGCGGCCAACTCACTGGGCGGCTCCTCGGCGGTTTGCTCCCCGGGAGCCGGCACTGCCGGGCTCTCTGGCGGCAGCGGCTCGGAGGTGGTCGGAACAACGTCGTCGAGCGTCGGGATTTCATCTTCGAGCGGCACGCCAACCACTCCGCGCAAGGCTTCGGCTGCCCGCACCAGCGGCTGCGGGTCGGGGGCCGGATGGCTTTGCGGCGAGCGCAGATGGGCCAGCCAGTCGGCCAGCAAGGTCTGTTGCCCGGCCAGCAGTTGCAGCAATTCGGGGCTGGCCGGCAGATCCTGTGCCAGCCAGTGGTTATAGGCCTGCTCCAGAGCCCAGGCGGCCTCGCCCAATTGGTGCAAGCCGACCATGCGACCGCTACCCTTCAGCGTATGCGTAGCCCGCCGGACATCGGTCAGCGCCTGGCGCTGACCGGGGTTGCGGCGCAAGACCGCAGCCTGTTCCTGCAGACTGGCGAGTACGTTGTCGCCCTCTTCGAGGAAGATGGCCAGCAATTCGCCGTCGATCGCCGGAGCAACCGCTGCCGGGCTGGGAACCGGTGGAGCCGCCAGCAGCGTGGCCGCCGCTTCCCCCTGAATCCGCCGGCAAAAAGCGGTGAAATCGTGCTCGCCCTGCGGCAGCGCATCGACAAAGAAGCCAAGCAGTGCCAGACGCTCGGCCAGCGAGGCACACAATGCCGTATCCGGGACGCCGGGGTCGAGCCGGCGGATGTCGGCCAGGCAGGACTGAACAGCGGCGGCAGCCGGCAGGTGGCCAAGCATGGTCAAGGCACCGGCAACCTGCCGCAACGGTCCTTCCAGCGGAGTCAGGTCGGTTTCGGCGGTCGGCTGGCGGAAATACTGGTCAAGCATCTGCTCGACGCCGGCAAGATTGTTGCGCATCTGCCGGCTGACCTGCTCGACCAGCAACGACTCTTGCGCCCGGCGGGTCATTTCGTCGAGCGCTGCCGGCTCGCCGTCGTTGACCGGGATGCGGCCGGCAATGCAGGCATGCAGGCGATCGACCATGCGGTCGACCTGCTGCGCAAATTCGCGATCCAGCTGCTGGAACTGCTGCTGTGCGTTCTGAAACAGCAGGATGGCGGTTGCCACTTCCATCGCCACTGCGTCGCGGTGGCGCGACGGCGCCTCGACCAGCCAGGTCACGACCGCAGTCAGCCCTTGCGCCAGCCGGCGCAGGTCGGTGTTACCCAGTTCGTGCGACAGCAGCGCGGCCTGCAGGATTTGCTGGGCAAAATCGGCCAGGCTGGCAGCCTGGCCGGCGCAGAAACGCCGCCAGTCGTCCTCGGCCGCCTGCAGAATTTCGCGCAGGCGGCGCAGTGCCGGCTCCTGCGCGCTGCCAGCCAGGCTCTTCGGTGCCTGCAGCGCCAGCATAAAGGCTGCATGTACGGCGGCGACTGCGTCGCTGGTCTGCGGCGCGACCTGGGCAATCTGGAACAGCAACTGGCGCAGCAATTCGCCATCTTCACCGCTCCGCCCTTCCAGCAGGCGACGGATTCGGGCATCGAGCTGCGAACACAGGTTGCGCGCCGAAGGTTCGCCGGCGACCGCACTCAGCACCAGTGCATCGAGGAAAGCCACGGCCACCCGCCAGCGCGAGCGTTCGTCACCCGCCTCGTGACAATCAGCAATCACCTGCACAGCCGCCCGCATCTGCCGACGCCCGCCTTCGGCCTCATCCGGCTTCTTGAGCCACAGCAGCAGGCCTTTCTGGTATGCCAGCCGGGCGGTCTTGAGCCGTGCCGACCGCTCTTCGGCCGGTACGCTGGCAGCATCATCGCCGCCAACCGGCGGAAACGGCTGCAGCACCGGATGGAAGAGATCAACCCGCTGAGCGGGCTGACCGTCACTTTCGCACAACTCTCGATAGACCGGCCACAGCCGTAGCGCCTGATTGGGTTGACCGGCCTGCAGATCGTCAAGATAGCTGCGGATTTCGGCCACCCCGGCCTGCAGCCGGGCAAGCAAGGCGCGGTCGGGGGGATAGGCCGGCCGGGCGAGAATCTCTTCGCAGCGGACAACCAGCCGCAGCAGGCCGTCGAGACCGCCGAGCAAGGTAAGGGCACCGGAGACCCGATGCAACTCTTCGCGCGCCTGCAGCAAATGTCCGGCATCGCCGTCGCTGCCAAACCCCTCCAGGGCAGCGCCGGCGGCCGCCAGGGCCCGCTCCAGGTCGGGCTTGATCCAGCCCAGCCGGGCGGTATCGAAATGATCTGCTTGCTTCATGCCTGCGTTCCTGCCTAGCCGACCTTGAAGCCGGCCACCGAGCCCTTGAGTTCGTTGGCCAGCGCCGTCAACTCATCGACCGCCTGAGCGGTACGCTGCGAGTTGGCGTTGGTCTGACCAGTCAGCTTGAGAATTTCCTGCATCCGCGCCGCCACGGCCCGGGCGGTATCGGCCTGGCCCTGGGTGTCGGCGGAAATATGCCGGATCAGCGTTGCCAGATCGCTCGAAACACGGCCGATACCGATCAGCGCCTGACCGGCTGCGTCGGAAAGCTTCGCCCCCTCGACCACCCCCTGGGTCGAGCGCTCCATCGCCGAAACGGCATCCTGGGTATCGCCCTGAATCGTCCGTACGATGTCGGCAATCTGCTTGGTCGCCTCGGCCGAGCGCTCGGCCAGCCGCTGCACCTCTTCGGCCACCACGGTAAAGCCGCGCCCGGCTTCGCCGGCGGTCGCCGCCTGGATCGCCGCATTCAGCGCCAGCACGTTGGTTTGTTCGGTGATATCGGAAATCAACTCGACAATTTCGCCGATTTCCTGCGAGCTTTCCCCCAGGCGCTTGATCCGCTTGGCGGTCTCCTGAATCTGCCCACGGATTTCGTTCATCCCCTTGATCGAATCCTGCACTGCGGCATTGCCCTTTTCGGCGGCCTGCAAGGACTGGTCGGCGACGGCGGCCGAACGCGAGGCCTTGCCGGAAATCGCCTTCATCGACTGGGCCATGTCCAGCACCATCTTGCCGGCTCCGCGAATCTCGCCAGCCTGACGCTGCGCGTCGGCAAGCAACTCACCGGAGGTCTTGCGGGCGATTTCGGTCGCAGCATTGACCCGGGTCGAAGCATCGTTGATCCGCCCGACCAGCAGCCGCAACTCCTCGATGGTGTAGTTGATCGAATCGGCAATCGCCCCGGTGATGTCCTCGGTGACCGTGGCAGTGACCGTCAGGTCACCGTCGGCCAGGTCGCCGAGTTCATTCATCAAGCGCAGGATCGCCTCCTGATTCTCGCGGTTGGCCTTTTCCGACGCCTGCCGATGCTCCTCCGCCTCCTGCGCCCGGCGCGCGCTGTCGGCGAAGTAAACCCGGATCAGCAAGGCCAGCGTGACCAGTACCGCCAGTGTCAACACCAGCAGCAGGCTGGTGGTCAGCGTCCGCTCACCGAGATTTTCCTGATAGGCAGTCGCCAGTTCGTCGGTCGCCTTGAGCAGGTTTTCGCTATCGTTGAAGATGCGTGCACCAGCCTGCTTGGACTGGGTCAGCACCTGCAGGTTGCCGAGGATGCCGGTGATCGCACTGTCGTAGTTGGCAAACGCCTTTTCCAGCTGTTTCAGCTTGTCCTGGCTGTTGCCATCGTTGCTGCCCGACAGGCGCAAGGTTTCGCTGCCGCGCAGCAGACCATGCAGCAGGTCGCGGAAACTGTTGGTGTCTTTGCCCAGCAGGAAGGCCACTTCGGGATTGATCTCGTGGCCGACCAGCAGCGCCGATGCGTTCTTGGCGGTACGCTGGGTCAGCATCACCAGCTGGTTGGCGGCAGCAATCTCGCGTGCCACCGCGCCGGCCTGCAGCTTCAGGGTCGCCAGTTGCTCGGTCAGTTCAAGCAACTCGGTATTCTTGGCATCGATCACGGCAACATGACGCCCCAGCGCGACCAGATTCTTTTCCTGCGCGATCAGCGCCTGCGCATCCTTCTCGGTCGGTCGCCAGCGGGCATTCAAGGCCTCCAGCGGTGCCGCCACCGCCGTCGGCGAGGGCGGCACCTCGCTGCTGCCGACATCGCCCCCCTGCATCAGGCTGTCGAGCAGTTGCGAGAACTTCTGCTGCGACTCCCTGAGCTGCCCGAAGGCCTGCGGCTGCCCCTGCAAAGCCAGCGACGAGGCCTTGGCCAGGCGCTGCGACAGCATCCGCATTTCGCCCGCCGCCGCCACATAAGCCGTGGCGTGCGCCGACTCACGCTTGTCGTAATAGGCCAGGCCGGCGGTCGTCAGCAGCAGGATGGCGAGAGCACCGCCGAACAGTTTGACCCGGCGGACAACTTCGGGGCGGTCGCCTGCGACCGCAGCCAGCCCGCCAGCGATGCCATTGGCAAGCTCCTTGCCGCGCAGATTCTGGATGCTGAACACCTTGCCTTCCTCCTTTTGAGCCGGCTCAGTTTGCGATATTCATGAACTCGGGGCTGGCCAGCAGCGCCCGCACGTCGAGTTTGTGCCAGAGCCGCCCCTGAGGGTCGGCAAACCGCCGGGTCCCCCACAATGGACCGCGACCGCCCGCCGCCTGCTCGGCAAAGCTCTCGGGGTTTTTCAGCCCGAGTGTGCGACCGACCAGCAGGCCGGCATTAACGCCATGCCGGGAACCAACCAGCAGCAGACGGGCATGCGCGTTGCGCGGCGTCGCTGCCTTGCCGCGAAAAGCCGAAAAATCGGTAATCGCGTACAGCGTGCCGCGTACATTGGCCACCCCGGCAAACCACGGACGGGTCAACGGCACGCCGCTGATCTGCGGCGTCGGCACGATCTCACCACCATCGCAAAGATCGACCAGCCAGTTTTCGCCGCCCGATTCGATTCCCAGCCAGGAAGCGGTAGTGCATCCGGCGACCGCCTGCTGCAGGCGGTCGGCAAGATAAGACTGGAATTCGCGCAGGCTGGTCTTGTGCGGCATCAGGCGAGAGCAGCGATCCGTTGCAGCAGTTCTTCAGGATTGAGCGGCTTGACCAGATAATCGACCGCGCCTTGCCGCATGCCCCAGATCTTGTCGGTCTCCTGGCCTTTCGAGGTACACACGATGACCGGGATATTGCTGGTGCTTTCGTCGCGGGTCAGCGTTCGGGTCGCCTGGTAGCCGTTCAGGCCGGGCATCACCACGTCCATCAGGATCAGGTCGGGGCGCTCGCTGCGCGCCTTGGCAATACCCTCTTCGCCATTATTGGCGGTCGTCACGTGATAACCGGCACGGGTCAGGATGTCGACGGTGAAATAGCGTTCGGTCGGGGAGTCGTCGACGACGAGAATGTTTTTTATTGGCATGGGTGCTTCGTTGGGGTGTTACAGAGACAGATCATGCAGCATTGGCCACACCTGCTTCCTGGGCTTGTGCCTCGGCATAGGCCGCTACGATCTGGAGCAGGCTGTCGCGGGTGAAGGGCTTGGTCAGGTAGCGGTCGGAACCGACCATCTTGCCGCGCGCCCGGTCGAACAGGCCGTCCTTGGACGAGAGCATGATCACCGGGATGTGGGCATAACGAGGATTTTTCTTGATCAGCGAACAGGTCTGGTAGCCATCGAGGCGCGGCATCATCACGTCGCAGAAGATCAGGGCGGGCTGGTGGTCGGCGATCTTGGCCAAGGCATCGAAACCGTCTTCGGCCAGAACGACCTTGCAGCCGGCTTGCGACATGAAAATCTCGGCGCTGCGGCGTATGGTGTTGCTGTCATCGATGACCATCACGGTCAGACCTGCCAGTTTCGCTGAATCGACCAATTTGCGTCCCTCCCCGAAGTCGGGAAAATTGCCTGACCGGGCCTGGCCGGCGCTTTTTCCTTAACTTCCGGATCATACTACGGAAGGACGCCCGGCGAAAAAATGCAGCCTGTTTGTTGATCCAGTTCGTCCTGCCGGGCGGGGGATTCGGGATACAATCGGCAGCCCGTCCGGGTGGCTGCGGCCCCCGTTGTGTGCTTGCTTCAGTATTCCCTGCCCCTGCCGACCTTGCCTTCTCCGATTGCTCCCTGCCCGCCCCAGGTGCTGGTCTTTGCCGCCAGCGACCCCTCCTCCGGCGCCGGTATCCAGGCCGACCTGCTGACCCTGGCCAGCCTCGGCTGCCATCCACTGACCGCGATCACCGCACTCACCGTGCAGGACACCGTCGGCGTCCGCAGCGTGCACGCGACCAGCGCCGAACTGCTGGAACAGCAGGCGCGCACCATTCTTGAGGACATGCCGGTCGCAGCCTTCAAGATCGGCGTGCTCGGCAGCGTCGAGAACATCGTCACGGTAGCCGAGATCGTCGGCGATTATCCGGAAATTCCACTGATTTTCGATCCGGTGCTGGCCTCCGGGCGTGGCGACAACCTCTCCGGTGAGGAAATGATCGCCGCGATGCGCGAACTGCTGCTGCCGCAGACCACCGTGCTCACCCCCAACGCGCCGGAAGCGCGGCGCCTGGTCGAAAGCGACGAGGACGAACAGGAGCCGGAGATCGAAGTATGCGCCCAGCGCCTGCGCGAACTCGGCGTGCAGTACGTGCTGATTACCGGCACCCACGAAAACACCCCGGAAGTGATCAACACCCTCTACGGTCCCGAAGGCCAGTTGCGCGCCGATAGCTGGCCGCGCCTGCCGGGCAGTTACCACGGCTCGGGCTGCACGCTGGCCTCGGCGATTGCCGGAATGATCGCCGGCGGCGCCAGCGTCGAGGAAGCGGTGCGCGACGCGCAGGACTACACCTGGCAGACACTGAAGAACGGTTTTCGCGGCGGCATGGGCCAGTTCATCCCCGACCGCCTGTTCTGGGCCCGCGATACCGGTGGCGAGGACACCGACCCGGCGGCGGAGAACGGCAATGACTGAACCTCGCCTGCCGCAACCCGGCCCCTTGCGCGGCCTTTATGCGATCACCCCGGAACAGCCGGATGGTAGCCGCCTGCTCGCCGCCGTCGAGGCCGTGCTCGCCGGTGGCGGCCGTATCGTGCAATACCGCGACAAGCAAAGCCCGATGCCCGAGCGCGTCGCCCGCGCCCGCGCGTTGCGCACGCTGACCCGCCAGCACGGCGCCTGTCTGATCATCAACGACGACCTGGCGCTGGCCCGGCTGGTCGATGCCGACGGCGTACATCTCGGCGGCGACGACGGCTGCCTGGCCGCCGCCCGCGCCATCCTCGGCCCCGGCAAGCTGCTCGGCGCCTCCTGCTACGGCGAAATCGCACGTGCCCGCGCCGCCGCGCGCGCCGGTGCCGACTATGTCGCTTTTGGCGCGGTCTATCCATCGTCGGTCAAGCCCGATGCGCCGCGTGCCACGGTCGACCTGTTCCCGGCGGCAAAAAGCGAGTTTGCCGTCGCCACCTGCGCCATCGGCGGCATCACCCTGGACAACGCGCCGCCGCTGCTCGCCGCCGGGGCCGACCTGCTGGCGGTGATCAGCGACCTGTTTTCGGCGCCGGACATCGCCGCCCGCGCCCGCCAGTACCAACAACTTTTCGCGCAATGATCTTTCAAGGAAAACGCCCATGACTGCCCAAGCCCCTTCGCGCAACCAGCAACTGTTCGAACGCGCCCAGCGCCACATTCCCGGCGGCGTCAATTCGCCGGTCCGCGCCTTCCGTTCGGTCGGCGGCACGCCGCTGTTCTTCCAGAAGGGTGCCGGCAGCCAGGTGCAGGATGCCGACGGCCGCTGGTACACCGACTACGTCGGCTCCTGGGGCCCGATGATCCTCGGCCACGCGCATCCGGAAGTGATCGCTGCCGTGCAGGCCGCCGTCGTCGACGGCCTGTCCTTCGGCGCACCGACCGAGCGCGAGATTGAAATCGCCGACCTGCTGTGCGACCTGGTGCCGTCGATGGACATGGTCCGCCTGGTCTCCTCCGGCACCGAAGCGACAATGAGTGCGATCCGCCTGGCGCGTGGCTTTACCGGCCGCGACCTGCTGGTCAAGTTCGAGGGCTGCTACCACGGCCACTCCGACAGCCTGCTGGTGAAAGCCGGCTCCGGCCTGCTCACCTTCGGCAACCCGTCGTCCGGCGGTGTCCCTGCCGGCATCGCCGAGAACACCGTAGTCCTGCCCTACAACGACCCGCAGGCGCTGGCCGAAGCCTTCCAGGGCTACGGCGACAAGATCGCGGCGGTGATCGTCGAGCCGGTGGTCGGCAACATGAACCTGATCGCACCGACCGCCGAATTTCTCAAGGCCATGCGCGAACTGACCGCGCAGCACGGCGCCGTGCTGATTTTCGACGAAGTGATGACTGGCTTCCGCGTCGGCCTCGGCAGCGCCCAGGGCCACTACGGGATCACCCCGGACCTGTCGACCTTCGGCAAGGTGGTCGGCGGTGGCATGCCGTTGGCGGCCTTCGGCGGCAAGCGCGAAATCATGGAAAAGATCGCCCCGCTCGGCCCGGTCTATCAGGCCGGCACGCTGTCGGGCAACCCGATCGCCGTTGCCGCCGGTCTGGCGACGCTGAAGCTGGTGCAGCAAAAAGGCTTCTACGAAGCGTTGACCGTGAAAACCCGCACCCTCTGCGATGGGCTGGTCGCTGCCGCGCAAAAACACGGCATCGCCTTCGCCGCACAGAACGTCGGCGGCATGTTCGGCCTCTATTTCGCCGAACAATGCCCGACCACCTACGACGCGGTGCTGGCCTGCGACAAGGAAGCCTTCAACCGCTTCTTCCACGCCATGCTCGACGCCGGCCACTACTTCGCGCCATCGGCTTTCGAAGCCGGTTTTGTCTCGGCCGCGCACAGTGAGGCCGAGATCGCCGCAACGGTTGCCGCTGCCGACGCTTACTTTGCCAGCCTGAAGTAAGCGGGCTACGGCTTACCAGCCAACAAAAACGGCGCCTGCGGGGCGCCGTTTTTCATTGGCCAACCGGGCAAAGCCGGCGGAGATCCGCTACCAGGCGGTTCAGCCTTTGGCCGCCGGCGTGCCGGGCCGCTTCAGCGCGGCACTGGTGCTTTCCAGCTTGCGCTGGATTTCGCGCTGTTCGGCCTGGCGCAAGGCCAGATAGGTCAACCAGCCGATGATCCCCATGGTCACCGTCAGCGCGCCGTATGAGAGCGGCCAGGCGACGCCTTCAGTCATCATCGAGAATTCCGACATGCCGCCGATCCCGGCGACGATGTTGATCGGCATGAACACGATCGACAGCTTGGTCAGCTTGTTGATGCGCTGGTTCTGGTTGATGTTGATGAAGCCGACCACGGCGTCCATCAGGAAGTTGATCTTGCCGAACAGGAAGGAGGTGTGGCCGTCGAGCGATTCGATGTCGCGCATGATCTGGCGCGCGTCTTCCTGCTGCTGCGCCGAGAGGAACTTGGCACGGGTCAGGAAGGACACCGCGCGGCGGGTATCCAGCACGTTGCGACGGATGCGTCCGTTCAGGTCTTCCTGACGGGCGATGTCGGCCAGGATCAGCCCGGCTTCCTCGTCGGTCATCCGCGTATTCAACACGTGGCGGCCGGCCGATTCGAGGTCGGCATAGACGTCCTCCAGCGCATCCGCCGAGTACTCGGCATCGGCCGCGTACAAGTCGAGCAGCACGTCGGTGCCGCAGGTCACGTAACCGGGCTGGGTGCGCGCACGCAGCCGTTGCAGACGGAAGACCGGGAGTTCTTCGGTGCGCACCGAGAACAGGATGTCCTTGTGCAGGATGAAGGCCACCGGCACGTTGCGCGACTCGGTATCGAGGTCGAGCAGGAAGTCCGAGTGCAGGTGGATTTCGCCGTTGTCTTCGATATAGAAGCGAGCCGAGGCTTCGAGGTCGGTCAGGTCTTCCGGGTCCGGCAGTTCCAGCCCGAAATGCCGACCGACCCAGTCGCGCACGCGCGGCGTCGGCGCTACCAAGTCGACCCAGATCGGCTTGATGTTGGCCAGCTGGCCGGGCCGGTCGACGGTGATCTGGCGCATCCGGCCGTTGTGCAGTTCGAAGGCATTGACCATCACCTTGGTGCTGGTGTGCCGGCCGTCGCCGACCAGATCCTCGCGGATTTCCTCGGAGAGCAGTTCGAGGATGTCGTCGATCCGCTCTTCGGCAATCTCGTTCCACGCGATCAGCCGATCTTCGTCGGGCAAGGCGCTGAGGATCAGCGCCACCGAGACCGTCGGCAGGCGCGCGAACAGCGCGCGCAATTCGCCGATGTGCTGGCGATGCACGAGGTTCTCGACCAGATCATGCCGCGTGCCTTCCTGCCGGCGCACCACATCCTCAACCAGACGATGCTTGGCGAGCAGATCCTGCACTTCGGCAAGGTCGTCCTTGACGGTATCGGCTTCGGTCAGGTTGGTTTCGTCACTCATGGGAGCTCATGGTGCAGTGCGCAATCGGGCCGCCATTCTAGCACTTGCACCGCCTGTCGGAGTGCTTGCCGGCCGCTTAAAACGCGGCCGGCGGCAGCGGATTTTCCCTGATCGACGGTCTCAGCCCGCGCGCGGCCCGCCGCCCGGCGGTGCCTCCTCGGCCACCGGCTCCGGCTGCCCGCAAGCCGAACTGCCGGGCTTGCCGCACAGGCCACGCCGGCAGCTGCCCGGGGCGGCAATGTCGATCCCCTCCTCGGTCATCTTTTTCAAGATCAGGTAAATCGCCGCCACCCCGGCGGCAAGCAACAACAAGGCAACAATGATCGAGAACATGCGCGGAAAACCTCAGAAAAAGTGCAGCCGGCGGGAAAAAAGGTCATCGCCACGGTCGACCGTGAAAATGCCCGTTTTTCCGTTCTGGCGCGAACACCGCTTAACGCGCGGCCAGTTGGCGTTCAAGTTCGGCGATGCGCGCCTTGAGCTGGTCGACGCTGACCTCGCGCTTGCCGGCCTGGGCGCGCAGGCCGGCACGGATCCAGTCGAGCCAGGCGGCCATGCCTTCGCCACTGGTCGCCGAGACGCGCAGCACGGTCAGCTTGGGATTGACCCGGCGGGCGTTGGCCTCGGCGAGGTCGGCGTCGAACTGCAGATAGGGCAGCAGGTCGCACTTGTTGAGCAGCATCAGGTCGGCGGCGGCGAACATGTCCGGGTATTTGAGCGGCTTGTCCTCGCCTTCGGTGACCGAGAGGATCGCCACCTTGTGATGCTCGCCGAGGTCGAAAGCCGCCGGGCAGACCAGGTTGCCGACGTTTTCGATCAGGAACAGCGAGTGGTCGGCCGGCTTGAGCCGCTCCATCGCGTGGCCAACCATGTGGCCGTCGAGGTGGCAGCCCTTGCCGGTGTTGATCTGCAGCGCCGGCACGCCGGTGGCGCGGATGCGCTCGGCGTCGTTGGCGGTCTGCTGGTCGCCTTCGACGACGTTGATCGCGACTTCGTTCTTGAGCAGTTCGATGCTCTTGCACAGCAGCGTGGTCTTGCCCGAACCGGGGCTGGACACCAGATTGAGCGCGAAGATGCCGCGCTCGTCGAACCAGCGGCGGTTGGCCTCGGCGTAGCGGTCGTTCTTGGCCAGGATGTCCTGCTCGATCTGCACCATCCGCGCCTGGCTCATCCCCGGCACATGGGCGCGCGCCGGGCCGCTGCCGTAGTCGAGATCGCCGCCAACGCCGTGGTGATGCGGGTGTTCGTGTGAATGGTCGTGCGCATGCTCATCGGCGTGGTGGTGAGCATGTTCGTGTTCATGGTCGCCGGAGTGATCATGGGCATGGCTGTGGGTCGAGCCATCGGCGTGGGTGTGACTGTGGGCGTGGTGATGATGCTCGTGCGCCCCGCCGTGGCCGTGGGCGCCGGCATGGTCGTGCGCGTGGCTGTGCGTGGTGCCGTCGGCATGGGTATGCGGATGCCCATGTTCATGGTCGTGGTGATGCGCGTGGGCGCCGCCCTCGATCTTGACTTCGCCGGGTGCGCAGCCGCAGACAGTACACATGTGATTCTCCTCGTGATGGATCGGCCAGAGTTTAGCGGCTGGCTCGCGGGTTCATTCGATTTCAATCTCGCGCACGCGCATTTCGGTGCCGGCGGTGAGTTGCAACTGGTAGCCGCCGCATTGCGGGCAGGCGTCGTAACGTTCGCTAACCGCCACCGTCGCGTCGCAATTGAGGCACCAGGCCGCCCCCGCGACGTCGACGATCTCCAGCGCGGCCGTCGCCGCCAGCGTGTCGCGGGCGACCGCATCGAAGCAGAAGCGCAGCGCCTCGGGTTCGACCGAAGACAGGCGGCCGATTTCCAGGACCACGGTCTTGACCCGCTGCGCACCTTCGCGGCGGGCGGTGTCTTCGACCAGTTGCAGCACGCCTTCGGCGAGCGACATTTCATGCATGGTGAGCTTCCTCGGGGACATCCAGTTCGATCCGGAACGGCAGACAGGGATCGAGCGCCAGCACCGCCTGATTCAGCGCCTGCCGGGCCGCTTCGCGGCTGCCGAAGGTCCGGCCGGCCAGCAGTTGCTCCAGCCCGCCGGCATCGGCGAAATGCGCGTCGGTCGGCGCCCAGATGCGATAGTCGATGACCCGGCCGCGCTCGTGGTCGAGATGCACCGCATGGGTCAGGATGCCGCGCGCGCTCAGCGTCTGACCGACGCCCCAGCGCCCCTGCCCGGCGGCGGCCAGCGGATAAGGCGTAGCCGCCGCCAGCGCGGCAGCGCCAGCCTGTGCCTGCTGCAGCAAGGCGGCGTAGGCGGCGGCAATGCTGACCGGCTGCAACGGCAGCGGACGCAGGTCGCTCAGGCCCTGCCAGTAATCGAGCCAAGGAGCGGGCGCCAGCGGCACGAAGCGAGCCGGCGCCGCAGCGGCTACGGCTGGCTCAGTCCCTTCACGGTCGACCAGGATTTTTTGGCATTTTTCAGCCAGTTCGGCGAGTTCGCCGGCGAGCAGGGCCGCAGTCGCGGCCGGCGCCTCCGGCCCCAGACGCTGTCCGCGCCAGGTGATGAAGGCCGCCTTGGCCGGTTCCAGCCCCAACGCCGGCGGCCAGTCGAGCAACAGTCGCCACAGGGTTTCGTGCAGCAGTTCGGTCCACAAGGCGGCGTGGTCGACGGCCAGCGGCGGCTGGCCGAGCGCTGCCGCCACCGCCTGCTGCGCTGCCGCCCGTTGCGCGTGCGCGCACAGCGAGTAGAGGTAAGGCAGGGTCTTGACCACCGCTTCCGGGTTTTGCCCATGGAACAGGCTGACCACCAGCGGCCGCTGCAGGTCGGCCTGTAGTTGGCACAGCCGGCCGGCGGCGTAGGTGGCGCGGATGCGCAATTCGCCGGCGGTGGTCAAGCCGGCGGGAGGGGCAGCGTCAGAAGCAACAGGGGCACGAGGGTCCATCCGGCAAGCCTAGTGTCTTTGGCCGGCGGCTGTCGACCGTCTGGCGCAAAAAATGCGCATTTTCACGGTCGACCGTGTCGGCAAGGCAAAAACCGGCATCGTCTTACCAGCGATGGATGATGCTGAGGCGCAAATTGCGCCCCTCGCCGGGGTGGAAATGCCGATCCATCACGCCGGCGGCCTCGCCGGCCAGCCGCGATTCGTAGGCGTACTCGATGTCGCTCAGCTGGCGGTCGAACAGGTTGTACACGTCGAGTTGCAGCTGCGTCTGGCGGTCGAGCCGGTAGCCGATGCGCAGATTGGCCAGGGTCGAGCTGCGCGAGCGCAGCGAGTTGTCTTCGAGCAGCGGGCGTGGGCCGAAGTGGCGCAGGCGAAAGGCGCCGAACCACGGACCGAGGCGGTCGACGCTGAGGCCGAGGTTGGCGCTGGTGGTCACCGCCCCCGGCACGTAACGACCCGCCGGATCGTCGTCGCGGAAGCGTGCGCGCGACCAGTCGAGGTCGGCGTCGAGCGCCAGCCAGTCGCTCAGCGCGTAGAAGTTGTTCCACTCGATGCCCTGCCGGCGCGACGGACGCGAGGCCTCGGTGGTGCCGGCGTCGCCGACGAAGAGCAGTTCCGAGGCCGAATCGAGTTGCCAGACACTCACGGTCGACTGCCAGCCGGGCAGGATTTCGCTGCGCACGCCGAGCTCGTGGCCTTTCGTCCGCACCAGCGGCGCGACGCGATTGACCGTGGTCGTGCCATCGGCCGGATCGACGCGGATGGTGGTGCCGCGCGCGTCGTTGGAGTGGAAGCCGTGGCCGTAGTTGAAATAGACCTCGGTCCGCTGCCACGGGCCGAAGACCAGCGCCAGCTTGGGGGTCAGCAGCGCATCGCTGCGTTCGCCGGAATTGGCCGTCAAATTGCTGTTGGCCGTGGCGCTCCAGACATCGGCGCGGAAACCTTGGGTCGAGCGGAACCACGAGTTCCAGCGCACCTCGTTGTGCGCCCAGAAACCGAGGCTGCGCTGTTCGACGCGATCTTCGCGCACCGTCGCCAGCGTCTGCCGCGCCTGCGTCGCGTAGAGGCCGAGCGGCGCGATGCGGTCGACGCGGCCCTGCACGCCCCAGGCGTTTTCAACTGCCAGACCGCGCCATTCGCCAAAGCGCGCTTCCGCCCACTGAAAGCCGCCGGCAGTACGCCGTTCGCTCTGACGGAACTGGTCGCTGTTGGCCGGCGAGTTCAGGAAATAGGTGAAGTTGGACCACAGGTCGAGGCCGGAATGCAGCAGCCAGACGCTGCCCTTGCGGTGACGCTCGGCGTCGTGCGCCGCCCAGTCGGCGGCCAGGCTGTAGCGGAAGCTGCGCCCGCCGGCGGTCGGATCAAGGCTGCCGAAGCGGTCCAGCCCTTGCGCCAGCGCCCGTTCGGGAATCTGGTCGGTCGAGGTCCAGCGGCCGTCGTAGGCCATCCCGGTCAGCGACCAGCCGTCGCGCCGGCTGCCTTCGCTGTAGCGCAGCACGCCGTTCAACTTGCGGTAGTTTTCCGGCACCTGCCAGGGGCCGTCGTTGCGATACAGCTCCAGCCCGTACAGCCATTGCCCGCGCTCGTTACCGGCCCCAGCCTGCGGCGAGCCGGCGAGCAGCGTCCGCGCCAGGCCCTGATGTTTACCGAAACCGCCCAAAGTCAGCTGCGCCAGATTGCGGTCGAGACGACGGAAATAGTCGATATGCGCGCTGCCGGCCGACGAGAAATCGCCCTCTTCGGCGTAATACGGGCCTTTGCGGTAATGCACACGGTCGACCAGCTCGGGAATCAAAAAATTGAGATCGGTGTAGCCCTGGCCGTGCGCATGCGTCGGCGCATTGACCGGCACGCCGCCAATCCAGGTCGCGAAGTCGCTGCCGTGGTCGAGGTTGAAGCCGCGCAGGAAATACTGGTTGGCCTTGCCGTCGCCGGCATGCTGGGTGACGATCAGCCCCGGCACCATTTCCAGCACCTCGCCCGGACGCAGCAGCGGCACGGCGGCCAGGCGCTGGCTGGAGACGATGCCCTCGCTGCCGGAACGGGCCAGGCCCTGCAGATTTTCCGCTTGCGCGCGGACCTCGATGGTCGACAGTTGGGCGGCCTCGTGCGCGGCCAGCGGCGCGGTGCCGGTGGCCAGCGCGACGCCGAGCAAGGACGGCCACAGCACGGCGGCCGGTAGGGTTTTGGGCTTTTCGCCGCGTCGACCGTAGAGCATGGGCTGCGCCATCGTCGGCCTCAGGCTTCCAGCGAGCCGGCCGGCGCCAGCCGCCGGGTCAGGCGCAGCGACCAGAAGAAGCTGCCGGCGATGATCGCCACCAGCAGCAGGCCAAAAGCCAGTTCCTTGCCGTCGGCCCAGGCCTCAACTGCCGGCGACAGCAACTTGGCCAGGCCGAAGGCGGCGACCAGCAGCGAGACGCCGGCGACGACCAGGCCCATCACCCGCGAGGCGACCAGCGCGATCTGGTCGGCGCGGGCAATCAGGCGGGCGATCCACAAGCCGTTGATACCGTCGGTGAGCAGCATCCCGAGCATGAACAGCAAGGCCAGCCCGAGCGCGTGCTGCCAGCCGCCGAGCGAACTGGCGCTGAGGGCGAAGAAGGCGGCTTGCGACAGGGTATCGAAGGAAAGCGCGAACAACGCCCCGACCAAGGCCACCAGCGCCGGATGCGAGACCTGGCCCAGCTGCCCGAGTAGGCGCCCCTTGAGCCCGACCGGCTGCACCACCTGATCCGGCCCGGCGCGCAGCACGGCATTGAGGTTGAGCAGGCCGAGCCCGAGCAGGAAGGCAATCGAGATCAGCGAACCGAGCAGCTCGAACCAGTCCGGCACCGCCCATTGCCCGGCCAGCGCCGCGACCGACAGCGCGATCACGATCACCACGCCGCCGTGGCCGAGCGAGAACAGCGTGCCGCAGTAACGCGCCAGCGCCGGGTTGCGCCGCGCGTTGTAGCGGGTCAGGCCGTCGATGGTCGCCAGATGGTCGGCGTCGAAACCGTGCTTCATGCCGAGCACGAAGGTCAGCAAGGCCAGCGACAGTGCATCGGCAGGCAAGGTATCCATGGTCTTTGTCTCCTCGATCCGGTTCGGTCGGCGACCGTCCGCTCTTACGTTTTATGAAAAAAACGCAAAACCTCATACAAGGATTGTGCCAGCGATGCGCGGCCTTGCCGATCAAGGACTTTCCAGATTTCCCCGGCGGCGCCCGTCAGCAAGCGGTGCCGCCAGCAGCTTACAGAGTGGTTAGCTGCTTTCCAGCGGCAGGCAGAGGCGGAAACAGGCGCCGCCAATGTCGCCAGGCACTTCGCCCGCTACCTCGCCGCCCCTTGCACCAGCGGCCTCGACCGGCCCCCGGTTGGCGGCGCTGAGCCGACCACCGTGGCGGTCGACGATGCCGTAGCTGATCGACAGCCCGAGGCCGGTGCCCTGGCCGACCGGCTTGGTGGTGAAAAAGGGCTCGAACAGGTGGTCGAGGTGCTCGGGCGGAATCCCCGGCCCGTTGTCGCAAAAGCTCAGGCAGACCTCGCCGCCGGCCAGCGCGGCGCGGATCGTCAGCCGCCCGCCGCCGGCCCCGGCGCTGGCCGAGGTCGTGGCGTCGCAGGCGTTTTGGATCAGGTTCATCACCACCTGCTGCAACTGCCCCGACGATCCCCGGCAGTACAAATTCGGCGGCAAATCGCAGTCGACCGTGAATTTGGCCGGCGCGCTCTGCACCACCCAGCGCACCGAGCGTTCGACCACCTCGTTGAGGTGCACCCGCTCCGGCGTCGCCTTGTCCACGGCGGAAAAGCGTTTCAGCGCATCGACGATGTCGCGGGTGCGCTCGGCGCCTTCGATCATCCCGGCGATCAGCTGCGGCATGTCGGCGAGGATGCGGTCGATGCGCAATTCGCCGCGCAGCGCGTCGACCTCGGGCGGCTGCGGCGCCGCATGTACCGTATCGAGATACTGGCCGATGCGGCGGGCGTAGCGTTGCAGCGAGAGGACGTTGCCGAGGACGAAGCTGATCGGGTTGTTGAGTTCGTGCGCGACGCCGGCGACCAGGCGGCCGAGCGAGACCATCTTTTCGGCGTGCAGCAACTGTCCCTGCGTCCGCTTCAGGTCGTCGTGTGCCTGGCGCAGCGCCTGGTAGGCGCGGCGCAGTTCGCCGACCGGACGGCCGGTGACCACCACCCCCATCAGCTTGCCGGTCTGCGACAGGCGCGGCGTGCAGTTGATCGAGACTGGCACCGTCGAACCGTCGCCAGCGCGCAGGAAGAACTCCTGGTCATGCACCCCCTCGCGGGCGAAGCGGGCGAACAACTCGCGGGCGCGGGCACGCTCGCCGTCGTCGGCAAAGAGGTCGAACAGCGGCCGCCCGACCAGCGCGGCGGCGCTCTGGCCGGTGAAATGGCAGAGCGAGGGATTGACCTCCTGAATGGTGCCCGGCCGGTCGCAGACGATCAGGATGTCGGACATCGACGCCAGCACGCTTTCGATGAACTGGTGCGATTCCTCCAGCGCGGCGTTCTTCTCTTCGAGCGCGACTTCGTACTGCAGCAGGTCGTTATAGACCTCGTCCATGCGCTGGATGACTTCGATCCAGGCCTGTTCGCCGAGGCCGTCGCCGGCCAGCGGGCCGGCCCCGGGCACATCGGCCAGCGGACTCGGCGCGGCCCCGGCAGGCGCCATGACCGACACCGACGGTGGCTGCGCGCCCGACGCTTCAGCGGGCGGGACGGTAGTGGACATGCGCTTCCCCGTGTTCGTCGTGGGCGTGGTGCGCTTCGGCTTCGAGCGCGATCAGGTTGACCTGGCCGTGGCGGACGCCGCGTTCGGCGATCAGCGCTTCGGCAAACTGCTGCACGCGCGCGGTCGGGCCGCGCAGGATCACCGATTCGAGGCAGTTTTCGTGGTCGAGATGGGTGTGCAGCGCAGCGACGGTGAGGTCGTGGTGGGCGTGCTGCTTTTCGGTCAGGCGCTCGGCCAGCTCGCGCTCGTGGTGGTTATAGACGTAGGAGAGATTGGCGACGCAGTGGCCGGCCGGCGCCTCGCGCGCGCGGTCGGCGGCAATCGCGGCGCGGATCAGGTCGCGCACCGCCTCGGAACGATTGCGGTAGCCACGGGCGGCGATCAGCGCGTCAAAGTCGCCGGCCAGCGCCGCATCGAGCGAGATGGTGAAACGTTCCATGAAAGCTTGCTCCCTGCTAAAAAAGTTTGCCGGCGCCGATGCTACGATGCCGACGACAATATTCTAGCGGTTTCCCTCCCATGTCTTTGCCCGCCTCCCTGCCTGCCTCCCTGCCTGCCTCCCCGTCCGCGTCCTCGGCCCTGCCTTCCATCGAGGCCCTGCGCGCCGCGCTGAGCAAGGTCGCCGACCCGGAAATCGGTGCCAACATCGTCGATCTCGGGCTGGTCTATGCAATCCGTGCGGACGCCGCCGGGGTCAGCGTCGACCTGACCATGACCTCGCCGGCCTGTCCGATGGGCGGACTGATCGTCGACGACGCCCGCGCCGAACTGCAGCGCCTGCTGCCGCCGGAGGTCCCGGTCGAAATCAAGGTCGTCTGGGAACCGGCCTGGTCGCCGGCGCTGATGAGCCCCGAGTGCCGCGCCCGCCTCGGCTGGGAAGACTGAGCATGGCCGACCTGCCGCCGCGCGCCCGCTTGCCGCTGCTGCTGCTTGGCATGCTGTCGCTGCTCGGTGGCGTGCTGGCCGGCCTCGCCCGGCTCGGCTGGAACGTGCCGACGCCAGCCGCGCAAGCCGCTGCCTTCCACGGTCCACTGATGATCGCGGCCTTTTTCGGCACCGTCGTCAGCCTCGAACGCGCGGTTGCGCTCGGCCAGCGCTGGGCTTACCTGGCGCCGCTGGCCGCCGGGCTGGGCGGCACCCTGCTGCTCGCCGGCGACGCTTCGCCGCTGCCCCGCCTGCTCGGCGCGCTGGCCGCGACGGTGCTGGTCGCCGCCAGCGTCCAGGCCTGGCGGCGGCAGGTGTCGGTGCATGCCCAGGTGCTGATCATGGGCGCCGCCTGCTGGCTGCTCGCCAATCTTTACTGGCTGCTCGGCGGCGATACCGCGCAGGCCAGCTACGGCTGGCTGCTGTTCCTGATCCTGACCATCGCCGGCGAACGCCTCGAACTGACCCGCTTCCTGCCGACCCCGGCCGCCGCAAAGAAGGTCTTCAGCGGCATCGTTGCACTGCTGCTCGCCGGCGGCGCGCTGGCCGGCATCGACGACGGCCGGCTGTTCGCGCTTGGTCTCTTGCTGCTCGCCGGCTGGCTGCTGCGCTACGACATCGCCCGCCGCAACCTGCGCGCCGAAGCCCTGCCGCGCTTTGTCGCGCTGTGCCTGCTGTGCGGCTACGGCTGGCTGGCGCTGGCCGGACTGCTCGGCCTGAGCGGCGCCTTGGCCCCCGGCCACGACTGGCGCGACGCGGCGCTGCACGGGCTCGGCCTCGGCTTCATCTTCTCAATGGTGATCGGCCACGCGCCGATCATCTTCCCGGCCGTGATGCGCGTGCGCATTCCGTGGAGCCCGCTGTTCTACCTGCCGCTGGCCCTGCTCCACCTCGGCCTGCTGCTGCGCGTCGGCGGCGTGCTGCTCGGCAAGCTGCCGGCGCACGCGGCGCTGTTCAACGCCGTCACCCTGGGCGTCTTCATCCTGACCCTGCTGATCCAGGTCGGACGCGGGCGGGCCGGCTAACCGAACAGACCTGCCGGGCTTCCAGCGCGGCAATGCAGGCAACGGGCGGCCGGGATTGAAGGCAGGCCGGCGGTCGGAGCCAGTGACATTGCGGCGCATGGGGGGAGAGATCAGGCCCCCGGCCAGCGTTTCGCCGCAAACCGACCTCCGTTTTTTCTGCACCTGCGGCAGCCGCTTGAGCCGGGGCAAATTGGCTTATGCTGCGTTTTTCATCGCGCCGCTTTCGTCCGCCCCCTCGCCATGCAACGCAGCATCCTGATCATCGTCGTCGCCCAGTTGTTCGGCACTTCGCTGTGGTTTTCCGCCAACAGCGCCGCCGACGATCTGCTGCGCCAATGGCAATTGCCGCCGGCCGAGATCGGCACGCTGACCAACGCGGTGCAGCTCGGCTTCATCTGCGGCACCTTGCTGCTGGCCTTGAGCGGCCTCGCCGACCGCTATGCCGCCAGCCGCATCTTCGCCGTCAGCGCAGTCGGCGGGGCGCTGGCCAATGGTGCTTTCGCGCTGTTCGCCGACGGTCTGGCCAGCGGCGTGCCGCTACGTTTTCTCGTCGGCCTCAGCCTGGCCGGCATCTACCCGCTGGGGATGAAGCTGGTGGTCAGCTGGGAACCGCAACGCGCCGGTGCCGCGCTGGCCTGGCTGGTCGGCATGCTGACCCTGGGCAGCGCGCTGCCGCACGGCATCCGCTGGCTCGGCACCGGCGCCGCCTGGCAGGCGGCGATTCTGGTCTCGTCCGGCCTGGCCCTGCTCGCCGCCGCAATGATCCACCGGCTGGGCGACGGCCCCCACCTGCAACGCCGCAACAACGCGCCGCCGCTGCAACTCGGGCGGGTGCTGCATTGCTTCACCCGGCCGGCCTTCCGCGCCTCGGCGCTGGCCTATTTCGGGCATCAATGGGAGCTGTATGCCTTCTGGACGCTGGTTCCGGCCTTGTTGCTGCAAGCCGGGCTTGCCGCGCCGGGCAGCAGCCACGGGGCCGGAGCCGCCTTTGCCGTGGTCGGCATCGGCGCGCTCGGCTGCATCGCCGGCGGCGTGCTCAGCCGGACCGCCGGCAGCGCCCGCGTGGCGGCGCTGGCGCTGGCGCTCTCGGCCACTTGCTGTCTGCTCTTCCCGTTCACGGTCGACGCGCCAAACTGGGCAAAATGGCTGCTCCTGCTGCTCTGGGGCGCCAGCGTCGTCGCCGACTCGCCGCACTTCTCGGCGCTGTCCGCCCGCGCCTGCCCGCCGGAAATGGTCGGCAGCGCCCTGGCCCTGCAAAACGCCCTCGGCTTCGCGATCACCATGGGCTCGATCCAGCTCGGCACCCGCCTGGTCGGCGACTGGGGCACCCACATCGCCTGGCTGCTCCTCCCCGGGCCGCTGCTCGGCCTGCTGGCGCTGCGCCCGCTGTGGCGGGAAGCCCCGGAGCGGGGATAAGGCGATCAAGCGTAGAGTTGCGAGCGACTGGCGCGGCTAATGCACCGTGCACACCATGCACGGATCAAACGAGCGCACTACGTGTTGCACCGTCGGCGGGGCGTCGGGGCCGGCGGGGAGGCCGACTAGGGCGTGTTCGAGGGGACCGGGCTGGTCGTGGCGGTCGCGTGGCGAGAAGTTCCAGGTGGTCGGGGCGATGATCTGGTAACGCTCCAGGTGGCCACGGCGCACGCTCAGCCAGTGGCCGAGGCTGCCGCGCGCGGCTTCGACCTGGCCGCAGGCTTCGCCGCTGTCGGGCAGTTCGACCGGCAGGCAGAAGGCTTCGCCGGGGACGATGGCGCGCAGCCAGTCTTCCATCTGCGGCACGATCAACGCCAGTTCGAGCAGGCGCGCAACGACGCGGGCGGTGACGCTGGCGCCGTGGCGGGCGACCAGATCGCCAAGTAGCGGCTGACCGGCGAGCAGCTGCCGCGCCAGGGCGCCGGTTTCGGCCGGCTGGTCGGCATAGCGCGGCGCCTTGCACCAGGTATAAGCATCGGCCTTGTCGGCGTCGACCAGGGTTTCGCCCTGCGCCGGGGGTAGCGTGTCAGGGCCGGTGAGCCAGGAGTGGCGGATGTCTTCGCTGATTTTTTCCGTTTCCAGCCGGTCGACCGTGAATGCGCCGTTCGCCCCCGGCTGGCGGATGCCGGCCGGCAGCAAGTCGTAGGCGCCAAAAGATAGATAGCGTTCGTAAGCCTGCCCGACCCGCTCCAGGCCGAGATCGGCCGCAGCGCGCAGGAACAGCGGCAGATCACCGGCACGGCCGGCGGCCCAGGCCTGCAGCGCGTCGGCATCGGGCAGCGCGAGCACGGCTTCGAGCGCATCGCCGAACAGCGTCTGTTCGAGGAAGGCGCGGAACTCGCGCAGGATCGCCAGCAGCCGGATGCGCTCGGCGCTGCTCATCGCCTTGGTGCTGCCCCCCGGCTGCAGCGCCAGGGTGTGCGGCCAGCGGCCGGCGAGAAAACCGGTGAGATGGAAAAAGCGGGCGCGCGCCGGCAACACTTCGCCGACCGCGCTGCCGCTGCCGGCGCGGAAGCGCCCGGCGACAGCTGCATGCCAGGGGCGCCCGGCGTAGGCCGGATGCGCGAAGTCGGGCATGAAGAATAGGTAGAAATGGGTCAGGTGGTCGGCCAGGTTCTCGGTCGCCTGGACCAGCCGTTGCGCCAGTTGCCCGTTGGGCGGCGGCGTCACCCCGGCGAGTTGCGCCAGCGCCTGCGCGGCGGCGGCCGACTGGGCGACCGAGCAGATGCCGCAGATGCGCGGCACGATGGCCAGCGCATCAAGCGGCTGGCGCCCGACCAGAATCTGCTCGAAGCCGCGAAACAGCGGCGAATTGACCCGCGCCGCCGTGACGCTGCGACCGTCGGCATCGAGGTCGAGACTCAGTTCGAGGTCGCCTTCGACGCGGTTGAAGGGGCCGAGCACAATCCGGCGGCTCATCGGCAAGCCCCCATTCCGCTCACCGCGCCGATTGATGCCGATTGATCGCCCCCCCGCATGCTTTTCAACCAGCAGCGAAGCCCGGGCGAAACGCTGGCCGGGCACGGTACCCGCTGCAGCGACAAAGCGGCCATCTGGATTGATCTGTCCCCGGAGACGGCTTGCCCCCTCATTTCTGCCCTTTCTTGATCGCCGGCCGCACCCGCAGGTGGTCGCCGACGGCGTTTTCGCGCACCCGCTTCGGCGTTGCCGACTTGGACAAGGCGGCGAGCGCGACGAACCAGGCCTTGGGCATATCGACCGGCAGGCCGGTGGGAATCCCGGCCAGCTTGGGGGTTTGCTGGAAGGCGTGGCCGGGCGCCTCGAAACCCGGCTCGGTGCAGGCGATGCAGGCATAGCCGCCGCGCAGGCACGAGCCCTGGCCGTTCCACGGGCGCAGGCTGCAGTCGGCATGGGTCTGGGTGCCTTTACAGCCGAGGTTTTCCATCAGGCAGCCGAGGTCGGCCGGCTTCTGCGCGCTGGCCTTGAATTCGTAATACTCGTTGCGCGGGCAGCCGTGGTGCACCAGTTGTTCGGCGTAGAGCAGCGGCCGCCCGAGCTCGTCGAGCTCTTCCACGGTCAACCCCTCCAAAGCCAGTTTTTCCAGCGTATCGACCACCCAGCCGGGGTGCACCGGGCAGCCGGCAAGGTTGATCACCGGCAGGCCGGCGGCGCTGCGGAAGTCGGCACCGAGCAGGCCGCCAGGCGTGTCGACCTCGTATTGCAGGCCGCAGGCTTCGAGCGGGTTGCCCGGCGTATTCGCCGAAAAACCGCCCCAGGCGGTGCACGAGCCGACCGCCAGCACCCAGCGGGCGCGCACCGCCAGCCGGCTGACCCAGCTGTGCAAGGCCTCGCCGCTGCCGCCCAGGCGCTGGAAGCGGCCGCTGCCGCCCGGCCCGCGCAGCATCGCGCCTTCGACGCAGAGCACGTCGAAGGGTTGGCTGCCATCGGCGCAGGCCGCGAGCAGCGCCAGCGCATCGTGATCGCTCTCGGCGGCGAGCGCCGGGTGCCAGACAAACTCGATCCCGGCGCCGGCCAATTCGGCAAACAGCGGGCGCGGCTCGTGGCAGAGCAGCGACTGGGTGCAGCCGCCACAGCCGCCGCCTTGCAGCCACAGGACCTTGACGGTGGGTGCCGGCATCGCCTCAGTCCCCGCGTTCGAGGCCGTAGCGGACCAGCTTGGCGCGCAGGCCGACGCGCGACAGGCCGAGTTCGCGGGCGGCGCGCGACTTGTTCCAGCGATGGCGGATCATCGCCTCCTTGAGCACCTGCATTTCGAGGTGATCCATCCGCTCCTTGAGGTTGCCCGACAGCGGCGCCTGCCCTTCCGGCCAGACGATGTCGGGCGGCGCCGCGTCGCCGACCGGGGTGCGCAGGATGCGCGGCGAGAGCAGTTCGGCGCCGATGCGCGGGCTCTCGGTGAGCGCCACCAGGCGCAGGATTTCGTTCTGCAACTCGCGCACATTGCCCGGCCAGCGATAAGCGGCCAGACAGGCGAGTGCCTCGGCGCTGAAGTCGTCGACCCGCTTGCCCAGTGCGGCGCTACTGTTGGCCAGCAACTGCCGGGCGAGCAAGGGCAGGTCCATGCCGCGCTCGCGCAGCGGCGGCACATGCAGCGAAATGGTGGTCAACCGGTAGTACAAATCCTCGCGGAAACGACCGGTGCGTACGTCCTCTTCGAGATCGCGGTTGGTCGCCGCGAGTACCCGCACATCGACGCTGACCGGACGGTTGCTGCCCAGCGGCCGGAATTCGCCCTCCTGCAGCACGCGCAGCAGCTTGACCTGAAAAGCCGGGCTGGTTTCGCCGATTTCGTCGAGGAAAAGCGTGCCGCCGTCAGCCTGCTGGAACAGACCGACACGATCCTCGACCGCGCCGGTGAAGGCGCCACGCTTGTAGCCGAAGAGCTCGGATTCGAGCAGGGTATCGGGCAGGGCGCCGCAGTTTTCGGTGATGAAGGGCTTGTCGCCGCGCCGGCTCTGGTAATGCACGGCGCGGGCAACCATTTCCTTGCCGGTGCCGGATTCGCCGGTAATCGTCACCGGCAGGTCGTAGGGCGCGATTTTTTCGATCAGCTCGCAGATCGCATTCAGCGGGCTGCTCTCGGCGCGGATCAGCCCGGCCAGGCCGAGCTGGCTGCGCGCCTTGTCGCGCTTGCTCTCGACCCGTCGCCGCAGCACCGGCTCGGCAGTGCGCAGGTCGACGCTGAGGCGCTGGTTTTCCTGCTGCAGGCGCCAGACTTCGGCCGCGCGCTGCAGGGTCAGCAACAGCTGTTCCGGCTGCCAGGGCTTCAACAGATATTGCCAGATCCCGGCGTCGTTAACCCCGGTGATGATGTCCTCGGCGTCGGTATAGCCGGAGAGGATGATGCGCACGATGTCCGGCCAGCGGGCGCGTACCTCCTTGAGGAAATCGACACCACTGCGGCCGGGCATGCGCTGGTCGCAGACGATGACGCGGATGTTGGCGACGCTGTGCTCGCGCTCGATGATCGCCAGCGCGCTCTCGGCGTCGGAGGCGCAATAGACCTCGAAATCCTCCTCCAGCGTGCGACGCAGGGCCTCCTGCGAACGCAGTTCGTCATCGACGACGAGGACGGCAGGCAGGCGGCGCAGGGCGGTCGGGTTCATGCGGGGACGATCCAGTCGAGGTCGCGGTGCCGGGCCAGGTGGCGCGGCGTCCAGGAGTGCGGGGATTTGGCAACGAAATGATAGCGCGCGACGTGATAGGACGGATCGAAACCGTAGAAATTGCGCTGCATCTCGGCCAGTTCCTCGGCGCGGTAGGCGGCGAGCGGTTTGGCAGCTTCGTCGGCAGCGCGCTTTTCGACCTTGGCGGCGAGTTGACCGTGGAAATCGGGGCTGGCCGCCAGTTCGCCGGCGCGGCGGGCGACTTCCTCGGCAAAGCCGGCGTGGGGCAGACAGGCATCGTAAAAACCGCAGGCCACCGCTTCGGCGGCCGGCATCGGCAGGCGGTGGCGCATGATCGCGGCAGCCCCGTCGGCGCCGACCCGGGGCGGCAGCAGATAGGTCCAGAATTCGGAGCCGAACAGGTTGCCCATGTTCTTGTAATGCGGGTTGAGCAGCACCCCGTCGCGCACCCAGACCCGGTCGCAGGCGCGCGCCAGGAAACAGCCGCCGGCCCCGGCGTTGCCGGCCAGCGCCGCCACGGTCAACTGCGTCGAACAGCTCAAAATCGCCTCGGCCAGATCGTCAATGGCGTTGATGTTGGCCCAGGATTCGTCGGCCGGGCTGGCCGCCGCTTCGATGGTGTTGAGGTGAATGCCGTTGGACCAGAAATCAGAACTGCCGCCGAGCACGATCACCTGCGTCGGCCGCGTCGTCGCCCAGCGCAAGGCCGCAGTCAACCGCCGGCACTGGGCGGTGCTCATCGCACCGTTGTAGAAATTCCAGTCGAGGAAGCCGACGCTGCGACCATTGCAGTTCTCCTCACGATAGGCAATGTCCTGCCAGGTCGGAGAGTCGGCCTGCCACCAGCCGGCCAGCGGCTGCTCGGGCAAGGCCAGGGCTTCGGGGAAGGCCTGTGTCGCCGGCAGCTTGATCCCGCCGGCGCGCTTGAGATGGCCGATCCACAAGGCGCCGTCGGCGGTCGCCCGGCAGATCGCGTGTTCGCGCCGCGCCAACAGACTGCCCGGCGCGCCGCGCAACTGCGCCTCCGGCCAGGCATCGAAGACGTGGCAGGGGGTCGCGAACCACTGGTCGGCAACGCCGGGGAAGCCGTCGGCGGCGTTGATCCGGGCCAGAATTTCGGCGCTGCTCATGCTCGTCCAGTCGAGTGCGCGGTCGGCCTGGCGCATCAACGGCTGCTCGGCACCGGCCACGCGATAGGGCACAAATGCGCCGCCGGCGAAGCGTTCGACCGCCAGCAGGACCGCCTGCACGGCCGCTTCGGTGACTTCGTTGCGGTAAAGCGACGACTTCTTGGCCGCCCGTAGCGGGAAGCTCGCCGAGGCCCAGACCGGGCCGGCGTCCATTTCGGCTTCGGCCTGCAGCACGGTGACGCCCCATTCCGCACGCTCGCTCTGGATCGCCCAGTCGAGCGCCGACGGCCCGCGGTCGCCCTCGATGCCGGGATGGACGATGAAACACGGCGTCGTCCGCCAGATCGTTTCCGGGATCGCCCGCTTGAGAAAGGGCGCCAGCAGCAGATCGGGCTTGAACAGCGCGACCGCTTCCTCGCTGACCGAATCGGCGATGTCGAACTCGATGCTGAGCTGGTGACCACGCGCAGCGAGTTCGCAAAACAGGCGTTGCGCCAGGCTGTTGAAACTATGCGTCAGGAAGAGAATTCGCATGCCATCAGGGTATTTTCAAAAAGTTGTCGCAAACAAAACCACGGTTTTTAAAGGGCTTTTACCAAAATCATGTTTTCATTGGCATTTTTGTATAACTTTGGCGATATTTGGCGAACGAAGGGCTTTGGCTAACATGGCCGGAACGCGATCACTACCAACAAAAACATCATGCACACGCAGAAACGTCGTTCCAGCCCGCGCCGCAGCGCGGCCACATCCGAAGCCCGCCGCCGCCCCGAGTACATTGCGGCGGTGCGCTACCCCGACGGTAGCCGCGACATTTTCCATGTCCGCAACGCCGACGATATCGACGACGCCCGTGCGCTGGTAATTTCCGAAGTCGGCGACCTGCTGTCGCTGGTGATTGCCCAGCGCGCCTGATTTTCCCGCTACTCCGCGCATCGTTCCGAACGCCCCGGCGGCTCAGCAGATGCGCGGCAATTGCTCGCCACTCAACCAATCGACAATCCGCCGCCCGCCGAAGGCGGTAGTCATCTGCACGAAATGCTGCTCATCGGCATGCACGGTGCCGATCAATGCGGCTTCCCGGCCCAGCGGATGCGCCCGCATTGCCGCCAGGAAAGCTTCGGCATCGGCCGCTGCACAGATCGCGACCAGCTTGCCCTCATTAGCCACATAGAGCGGATCGAGGCCGAGAAACTCGCAGGCCGCCGCCACCGCCGGCCGCACCGGCAAGGCCTGCTCCTGCAACATCATCCCCACCCCCGACTGCTGCGCGATTTCATTGAGCGTCGTGCCCAGGCCACCGCGCGTTGGATCGCGCAGCACATGCAGATCAAGACCGGTTGCCAGCAACTCGCCAATCAGGCCGTGCAAGGCCGCCGTATCCGAGATGATCGGCGACTCGAACCCCAGGCTCTCGCGCTCGGCCATGATCGCCATGCCGTGGTCGCCGAGCGTCCCTGACACCAGGATCGCATCGCCCGGCTGCGCCCGCCGCCCCGACAACTCGCGCCCCGGCGGCAGCACGCCGACGCCGGTGGTGGTGATGAACACCCCGTCACCCTTGCCGCACTCGACCACCTTGGTATCGCCAGTCACCACCGGCACCCCGACCGCCTGCGCCGCCGCCGCCATGCTGTCGACGATGCGCACCAGATCGGCCAGCGGAAAGCCCTCTTCGAGAATGAACGACGCCGCCAGATACAAAGGCTGCGCGCCCATCACCGCGACGTCATTAACCGTGCCGTGCACCGCCAGGCAGCCGATGTCGCCGCCGGGAAAAAACAGCGGCGAGACCACGTGCGCATCGGTCGCCATCACCAAGCGCCCGCCCCCGGCCGCCGGCAGCACCGCGCCGTCATCGCCCTGGCCGAGATACTCGTTGCCAAGGCGCCGGGCAAACACCTCGTCGATCAACTGCGCCATCGCCCGCCCACCGGCACCGTGGGCCATGTCGATGCGGCCGTTTTTGAGATCGAGGGGACGGACGTAATGTTTACGGGATTCGCTCATGGTGTTGGACGGGGGTTACGGTCGACCGGGGAAATGCGGTTTTTTCCCGGTCGACCGTGGAAGAAGGAAGCCTGTTTGGGCTGCGGGTTGGCGTGTTGCATTGGGAAATGCTGGTTTCCGCCGTTGACCGGCGGGCGTACTTTTTCTTGTCTTGCCAAGAAAAAGTAGCCAAAAAGAAGGCGCGCCCGCTGCGGCGCCCGGCTACGCCGGGTGCTCTGCGCTGCTCGGACGAGCGGGCGGTTCGCATGAATTCGCCTGCGGCTCAAACAATGCGAACCGAAGGCCCCCGCCCGCCCTGCGCTGCTCGACGCCGCAGAGGGCTGAGGGAAAAACGTCTCGGATTTACGGTTGACCGTAAAAAATGACGTTTTTGCCGGTCGACCGTAAAAAATAGTTTGCTCTGGTTTTTGCTCCAGCCTTTCGGCTGCGACGCCTTTGGGCCCCATGTGGAGCGCCGAGCAGCGCAGGCGGGCCGGGGGATTTCGGCTGGCGGTGTTTGAGCCCCGCAGGGGCGAGTTTAGCCAGCCGCCCGGACTGCCGAGCAGCGCAGGGCAGTCGGCGCAGCCGACCGCGTAGCCTGGGGTGGCTTTTTCTTTGGCTACTTTCTTTTTGCCATCAAAAAGAAAGTACGCCCGCGCGTCAGGCGCGGAAAACCGCCTGAAAAAGAGCATCTCCCGCAGTCGACCGTAACGACCTAACGCCCCTCCCAGCCGAGCCAAGCCCGCCCCCCTACCCCGCATCCCGATACCGCCCATAGGTATAGTGCGCCGCGCATGCACCTTCCGACGAGACCATGCACGAGCCGACCGGATTTTCCGGCGTGCACACCGTGCCGAAGATCTTGCAGTCCTGCGGCCGCTTGACCCCGCGCAGGATCGCCCCGCACTCGCAGGCCTTGTGATCCGCGACCGAACGGTAAGCGGCGGCGAAGCGTTGTTCGGCATCGAACTCAGCGAACTGGCTGCGAATGCGCAGCGCCGAGTAGGGCAGCACGTTGAGGCCGCGCCATTCGAACTGTTTGCGCATTTCGAAGACTTCGCCGACCAGGGCCTGCGCCTTGCGGTTGCCGTCACGGTCGACGGCGCGCGAGAACTCGTTTTCGACTTCGGCCCGGCCTTGGTTGACCTGGCGGATCAGCATCTTGATCGCCTGCATCACGTCGAGCGGCTCGAAGCCGGCGATCACCACCGGCTTGCGGTATTCCTCGGCGAAGAATTCGTAAGGGCGGCTGCCGATGATGGTCGACACGTGTGCCGGGCCGATGAAGCCGTCGAGCGGCACGGTGCCCCAGCGGCGGACTTCCGGCGATTCGAGAATGCTGGAGATGGCCGACGGCGTCAGCACGTGGCAGCACAGCACCGAGAAGTTCTTGAGCCCGAGCGCCGCCGCCTGCTTGATCGCCACCGCCGTCGGCGGGGTGGTGGTTTCAAAGCCGATGGCGAAGAAGACGACCTGTTTTTCCGGGTGCTTTTGCGCCAGCGTCACCGCGTCGAGGCTGGAATAGACCATCTTCACCTCGCCGCCGCCGGTTCCGGCGCGGGCCTTGGCCTTGAGCAGCGAGAGGCCGTCGCTGGCCGGAACGCGCAGGCAGTCGCCGTAGGTGCACAGGGTGACGCCGTGGTCGAGAACCAGCCGGATCGCCTGATCGACGCGACCGATCGGCAGCACGCAGACCGGGCAGCCGGGGCCGTGGATCATCCGCACATTGGCGGGCAGCAGGTCGGCGACGCCGTAGCGCGAGATGGCATGGGTGTGGCCGCCGCAGAATTCCATGAAGTGGTAGCGGCGCTGCGGGTCGATCTCGGCACGGATCGCGGCGGCGATCTTCTGCGCGGTTTCGCCGTCGCGGTATTCGTCGATGTACTTCATCAGTGCAGGGTCGGCGGCGCGTCGGAGAAAGCCTGTTCGCCCATTTCGGCAAACAGCTTCAGGGTCTTGGCCGCCTCTTCCGGGTCGAGCTTGTTGAGCGCGTAGCCGACATGGACGATCACGTAGTCGCCGACTGCAACGCCCTCGACCAGGGCCAGCGAGATTTCCTTGCGCACGCCGGCCAGTTCGACCAGCGCGTTGTCGTTGTCGCGCAGTTCAACCACCAGCGCGGGAATGGCCAGACACATGCAAATACTCCTGTCGCTTAACTGCGGCCGGCCAGCCGGCGCAGGAAGCCGCGCCGCGAAACCGGCGGTTTTTCGGTCGCCACCGCCTCTTCGGCAGCGGTGGCGGGCGCCGGCGTCGGCTCGGGCGGCGGGGTGAATACCGACTTCAAGGCATCGATGGCGATCTGCCGGGCGCTGCCCATGTCGCTCAGCGTGCTCACCGGGGCGATCAGCGGACAATACTGGTAAGGCCCGAGATCGGGGTCGTCATCGGCAATCAGCTGCAAGGTGCCGCAAGGCAGATTCAGGTAGCGCCGTTCGCCGGCGGGAATGTCGCCCCACAATTCACCGCCGCCGGAAACCAGGAAGAGGTTGAGGAACCACGGGGTGATCACCACCCCCAGCCAGTCGCCGCGATAGTGGACAAAGCCGTGCACTTCGACGCTCAAGGCCGGATTGACGAAGGGCAGGTCCTGCATCCGCTCTTCCCAGACGCGCTGGTAATGGGCGGTGAAAAACTCGGCGGGATCGTCGTTGCGGGCAGTCGCCGGCCGGATCGGCGGCGGCGCCAGGGCGGGGGTACGGAGGCGTTCAGTCATGTGCGGGCTTCATATCCTGGAAATGGCGCAGCGGATCATAGTCGCCGTTGAGCGACGCCGCCAGTGCTGCCAACGCATCCTCGATCAAGGCCCGCGCCTCGTCATCGACCACTTCCTTGGCCAGGCCGAGCGAAGTCAGCACCCAAGTGCCAAGGGGCTGCGGCCCGAGCAACATCATGTTCACCCGCTCGCGCTGGCCATCGCGCTCGACCCAAGCGAAATAGCCCTCGCCTTCCCACGCAACCACCTGTTTCGGAATCGACAGGCACATCAGGCCAACTCCTCGACCGTCGCCCCGCAGCGGCGCAGTTCGGCCACCGTCATCGCCAGCAGTTCGGGCAGGCGGGCAGCGACTTCCGGCGACAACTCCATGCCCAAGTCCATCGACACCGGCTGCATGCCGACAATCACCGTTTCGCGCGGTGCGCGGCCGGTCAGTTCGAGACTGGCGAGGACGTCGCAGAGGCCGACCTGGTGCGGCGACAGCTTGGTCTTGAAAAACACCGGCACCTGGTCGCCGGTGAGCAGCACCGGCGTCGCCGGCGGCTGGTGGCAGCGAACGCAATCGACGACGATCAGCGCGTCGAGATTCTCCAGTTGCTCAAGGAACTCCATGCCGCAGGTGCCGCCGTCGATCAGCTCGACTTCCGGCGGCAGGCGGTAGCGCTCGCCCAGTGCTTCGACGACGCGAACCCCGACACCCTCGTCGGTAAGCAGGATGTTACCGACCCCGAGGACCACGATACGCATGCGAATTTCTCCAAAAAAAGAGGGCGCGACATAGTCGCGCCCCAAACGACGGGATACCTTGACCTGGGCCAAACAACCCGCAACTACGACTCATTGGGCAGGCAAAAACCTGCTTTCATTCCTGCTCCGGGGGCCAGCGAAATTGGCTGCTCGCCCCCCGGGAATATCCGGACTCAGACCGCCTTGACGGTAACAACCGGGTTGTTCTCCTGGTCGACCACATGCACGGCACAGGCCAGACAGGGGTCGAAGGAGTGCACCGTGCGCAGCACTTCCAGCGGCTTCTCGGGATCGGCAACCGGGTTGTCGAGCAGGCAGGCCTCGTAGGCACCAGGCTGATCCTTCTCGTTACGCGGTGCGGCGTTCCAGGTGGTCGGTACGACGCACTGGTAGTTCTTGATCTTGCCGTCCTCGATCACCACCCAGTGCGAGAGCACGCCACGCGGCGCCTCGTGGAAACCGACCCCCATCTGCTCGCCCTTGGGGAAGACCGGCTTGTTGAAGGTCTTGAGGTCGCCTTTACCCATGTTGGCGAGCAGCAGGTTCCATTGATTCATCAATTCGTCGACCTGCACCGCGCAGCCGACCGCGCGTGCCGCATGGCGACCAATGGTCGAGTGCAGCGCGTCGAGGCCAACCTTGGCGCCAGCGATGTTGGAGACGAGATCAAGCGCGGCGGTGGCGTATTTCTTGGTCGGTTCATGGCCGGCAGCCAGCATGTTGAGCACGCGCGGCAGCGGCCCGACCTGCATCGGCTTGCCGTAGAAGGTCGGCGCCTTCAGCCAGCTGTACTTGCCATTGTCCTGGAAATCGGTGTAGTTCGGCGTCGTTTCGCCCTGATAGGGGTGCAGCGACTTGTCGTTGCCGTCCTTGTAGCTGTACCAGGAATGCTTGACTGCTTCGGAAACGCCATCGACGAAATACTTGTCGCCAAAGGTTTTGATCGGCTTGTAGCTCTCGATCTTGCCGCCTTCGATGAAGCCGCCGGGAAGCGCGAACTGTGTGCCCTTGCCGTCGAGCGGAATGTCCGGCACGCACAGGTAGTCGGTGATGCCGCGCCCGTACTTGGTCCAGTCGGCGTAGAAGCCGCCGATCACGCCGACATCGACGAGGTAGACGTTCTTGATGAAGTCGTCGAGCTTCTCGATCCACTCCTTGACCGCGAGCAGGCGCTCAATGGTCAGCACCGACTGGGCATCGAGATTGAGCGGATTGGCCACACCACCGACGGCGACGTTCTGGATGTGCGGTGATTTGGAGCCGAGCACCGAAACGATCTTGCTGGCAAAACGCTGGATTTCCAGCGCCTGCAGGTAGTGGACCGTGGCGATCAGGTTCACTTCCGGCGACAGCTTCATCGCCGGGTGGCCCCAGTAACCGTTAGTGAAGATGCCGAGCTGGCCGGTGCCGACGAAGCCCTTGAGGCGGTCCTGCACCTTCTTGAATTCGGCCTTGGTATTGCCGTTCCAGTTGGAGAGGCTCTGCGCCAGGCTGGCGGCCTTGTCCGGGTCGGCCTTGAGAGCGCTGACCACGTCCACCCAGTCGAGCGCCGAGAGGTGGTAGAAATGCACGATGTGGTCGTGAATCCCGTGCGCCAGCATGATCATGTTGCGGATGTACTGGGCGTTGACCGGGATTTCGAGTTGCAGCGCATTTTCAACGGCGCGCACCGAGGCCATCGCGTGCACCGTGGTGCACACGCCGCAGATGCGCTGGGTGATCGCCCAGGCGTCGCGCGGATCGCGGCCGATCAGGATGTTCTCGACCCCGCGCCACATCTGGCCGGAGGCCCAGGCCTTCTTGACCCGCCCGCCATCGACCTCGACATCGACGCGCAAATGGCCTTCGATGCGAGTAACCGGATCAATCGTGACTCTTTTCGACATGTTTTTCTCCTATCCCGGAATTCAGTGAGCAGCCGCAGCGTCTTCACGCGGCAGGACCGGGAAGCGACGGGTAATGATGATGTAAGCAAGAACCTCGACCGAGAACATGCCGATGGTGACCAGCATTTCGGCAATCGAGGGGAAGTAGTGCCAGCCGTGATCAACGCCAAGACCAGTGTCGTAACCGATCAGGAAGCCGTTGACCCGCATCAGCATCGCGCCGCACATCAGCGCGATCCCGGCCAGGAACAGCCGGGCCGGATTGCGCCGGGCAGCGGCACTGCCGATCAGGAAGTAAGGCAGCACGAAGCAGATCAATTCCAGCCAGAAGAAGAAGGCTTCGAGGCTGGCAGCGAAGGCATGGCCGAGGGCACCGCGCACGACCAGGTCGCCGAGCCGGACCGCGAGGAAGAGACCGAGCACGCCGAGCATGATCTTGGCCATCGGCTGCAGCAGGTGCATTTCGATCTCGCGGCGGTAGGCCGCCGAGGCAACGCAGGACTCGAAGAGAACGATGCCGTAGCCGACGGTGATCGCCGACAGCAGGTAAAGCAGCGGCACGATCGGGGTCTGCCACAGCGGATTGACCTGCGGCCCCATCACCACCAGCATGGTGCCGAGCGAGGACTGGTGCATCATCGGCAGCAAGGTGCCGAGGGCGATGAAGAAGAACAGGACCTTCTCCAGTTTCTTCTTTTGCACGGTCAACCCCCATTTTTCGAGAAAAACGGGCGAGAACTCGATCCACATCACCGTGATATAGGCCGAGATGCAGACCGCAACCTCGAACATCACCGAGTTGGGATTGGCGTAACCGGGCCAGAAGATGTGCCAGAAATTCCACCAGCGACCGAGGTCGAAGATCACCCCGACGCCGGCCAGGGTGTAGCCGAACAGGCTGGCCAGCAGCGCCGGCCGGACCAGCGGGTGATATTCGCCGCGATTGAAGATGTACACCAGCATCGCCACCGAGAAACCACCGCAGGCGAAGGCCGAACCGATGATCACGTCGAAAATGACCCAGATGCCCCAGGGATAGCCGTCGTTGAGGTTGGTCACGGCACCGAGGCCGAAGATGAAGCGGACCAGCAGGACCGCCAGCATCGCCATGATCAGGACGCCACAAACGGCGGTGGCGGTATTCAACAGCTTGCCGCCGACCGGGACGGCGGGATGATGCGCGCTCATGTCAGGCCTCCCCTTGTTTGTCTTGATCCTGGGCGCTTTCGGCGACCACGTTGCGGCGGGCCACCCAGGTCAGGCCGGCGAGTACCGCCACCGGCATGACCAGACCGCCGTACAGGCTGTGCTGGATGGTTTCCGAAGTCGCCGCCGAGGACTTGGGCGGCAGATCGGGCATCCCGACCTTCTGGAAATTGACTGCGGAGAGCTTGAGCACCTGAGTGCCGCCGTACTCCTTCTCGCCATAGACGTGCTGCAGATAGGCGCCGGCTTGTGCCTGATAGTCCTGGTTCAGCGGTCCCTGCCACTTGGCGGCCTGTTCCGGCGTTTCATCCTTGGCCGGCAGACGGCCGCGCGGCATGGTGGTCCACTCGCCCGGCTTCAGCGCCAAGCGGCGCTTGGCTTCGGCGAGCAGGTCCTCGCTGCGGCCAAACAGCGTCGCGCCGGTCGGGCAGACTTCGGCGCAGGCCGAGTAGTGACCGTCCTTGTGCCGATGGCGGCAGAGTTCGCACTTGCCGATCTGGCCGGTGGGTGAATCGTACTGGTACTTGGGAATCCCGAACGGGCAGGCGGCGACGCAGTAACGGCAGCCGATGCAGATGTCCGGGTCGTAGCCGACGATGCCATTGACCGGGTTCTTGGTCATTGCCGAAACCGGGCAGGCCGAGACGCAGGACGGATCGGCGCAATGCATGCACGAGGTCTTCATGAAGGCGAAGCCGTTCTGCTCCGCATCCTTGTTTTCCATCGTGCCGTTGCGGTACATCTTGATCAGGTTGAAGGTGTGGCCGCTGGTGTCGAGCGGCGTATCCCACAACTTGTCGACGGCGGTGAATTCGGCCGGGTTGGCATTGGCTTGCTTGCAAGCCGCAACGCAAGCCTGGCAGCCGACGCAGAGGGTGGCATCGTAGAGCAGGCCGAGGGCTTCCGGCGGCCGTTGCAGGGTATCGCGGGCGCAAGCGACTTCCGGCGCCACGGCAGCGGCCGCAGCGGCACCACCGGCAAGCAGGCGCTTGAGGAAGTTGCGCCGGCCCTGACTGCCGGCTTCCGGCTCAGTGTGCGGATGGGAGGGTTGTTTCATGTCAGGCTCCCGTCGTTTCGTCGGCCTGCTTGCCTTCCTGCTTGGCGCGTTCGAGTTCGGCCGCCTGATGCGAGAGACCGAGATTCTTGGCCACCATCGCCCCGGCCCCGGCCGCCGCGCCGGCAACTGCAGCCAGCACGGCCGCCGAACCGAGCGTTGCCCCGATGCCCTTTTCCTCGACGATGCGCGGCAGGAAAACCGAGGGCTCGATGTTCTTCATCTTGGCCATCGCGTGGATCGGCTTGGCAAAGCCGACACCCTCTTCGGTACAGCCGATACAGGGGTGGCCGCAGGCAACCGGCCAGGTGCCGGCACCGGCGTCGCCGAACATGATCACCGAACAGTTGGCGTAGGTTTCCGGCCCCTTGCAGCCGAGCTTGTACAGGCAGTAGCCCTTGCGATGGCCATCGTCGCCGAATTCCATGGCAAAACGGCCGGCGTCAAAGTGGGCGCGGCGTTCGCAGTTTTCGTGGATCAGGCGGGAATAGGCGAACTTCGGGCGTCCTTTCTCATCGACTGCCGGCAGCTTGCCGAAGGTCAGGAAGTGCACCACCGTAGACAGGAAGTTGTACGGGTTGGGCGGGCAGCCGGGAATGGTCACCACCGGCTTGCCCAGAACCTGGGCTACCCCGCTCGACCCGGTGGGGCTCTCGGTCGCCCCGGGAATCGACGGAATGGTCGAGGGCATGCCGCCCCACGAGGCGCAGGAACCCATTGCAATTACCGCCGCCGCATCGGCAGCACATTCCTTGAGCAGTTCGATCGCGGTCTTGCCGCCAATCTTGCAATAGACGCCGCCGTCGCGGGTCGGAATGGCGCCCTCAACCACCAGCAGGTATTTGCCCTTGTGGCGCTTCATCGCCGCCAGTCGCGCTTCTTCGACCTGGTGACCGGCAGCGGCGAACAGGGTTTCGTGATAATCGAGCGAGATCACGTCGAGAATCAGCTTTTCCAGGGTCGGGTGCTCGGCGCGCAGCATCGACTCGGTGCAGCCGGTACATTCCTGGAAGTGCAACCAGATTACCGATGGCCGCTCCTTGTTGGCGACCGCTTCGGCCACTGCCGCGTCGGCGCCTTGCGGCAGGCCGAGGGTGGTCGCCATCGCGGCGCAGAATTGCAGGAATTCGCGACGATCCATCGACAGGCGGTCTGCCGCCGCGCCAATGCGGTCATCGCTTTCCAGCGTAATCAGGTCTTGCTTAGCCATCGAGTTCCCCCTTTTTGTCGTCCTGGTCCGGCGTTTTGCCGGTTGTGAGGCGCAGGCAGGTCGGCTGCGCCCAATTGCGGGAGAGGGAAAGGGCAAAAGCTGTGCCAGATGGACTATTTCAGAATATTCAACAACTTGCACCAGGTTGCAGTGCAACAAAATGGAAACAGGGCTTCCACTTGCTCAACCCAAGTGGAAGCCCCGGACTCATACGAAATAATTAGATATGAAAAAACAGGGAATTAGCCGGCCACCCTCACTGGAAAGCCAGCCCCAGAACCGATTCAGCGGCTAATACGCAGACGCTCTCCGGCACGCAACAACGCCGCCTGCAACTCATCCAGACGGATCGGCTTGGCCACATAGTCGTTCATCCCAACCTCAAGACAAGCCTCGCGGTCACCTTCCATGGCATTGGCAGTCATCGCCACGATATGTGGGCGACGACCGTCGGGATAGGCCTCGACGATACGCCGGGTTGCTTCCAGACCATCCATTTCCGGCATCTGTACATCCATCAGGATCACGTCGTACGCCTGGCGCTCCAGAGCGGCCAGCGCCTCCAGGCCATTCCCTGCAAGATCGGCCTGATAACCGAGCTTGCCCAGCAAATGGGCGGCTACCCGCTGATTGACCGGGTTATCCTCGACCAGCAGCAGGCGCAAACTCCGCCCGCCAGTCTGCTCCGGGGCCGGCGTGCCAGCCGGCGAGGACGAACTCGCAATAGGATGCAACCCCGACTCAGGCAGCACTGAGACCAGAATCTGGAACAGGGTACTGAAACGCAAGGGTTTGTTGAGCAGCGCGGCAAACGGTGCACGCTCGGCCTCGCTGAGGGAACGCCCCAGCGACGAGAGCAGGATGCAGGGCAGCGCCACCCCTGCGGGGCGGCTGCGAATTGCCCTGGCCAGGTCGCTGCCATCCATTTCGGGCATCTGCATGTCGAGCACGGCAACATCCGGACGCAAACCCTCGTCCAAGGCCGCAAGCGCTGCTTGCGGCGAGGCAAAGGCCAGCACCCGCATGCCCCATTGCTGCCCGAGCCTTTCCAGCAGACAGAGATTGGCCGGATTGTCATCGACCGCCAGCAGGGACTTTCCGCACAAGTCCTGCCGATGCTCGCTTTCCCATGTCGCCAGCGCCTCGCGGGCGGCAGGCAAGGTCAGGGTGAAACTGAAACAGCTGCCTCCCCCTGGCTGACCACTGCTCTCGACACTGATCCCGCCTCCCATCAGTTCGCTGAGCCGCTTGCTGATCGCCAAGCCCAGCCCGGTCCCTCCGAAACGACGAGTGGTCGAGGCATCGACCTGGCTGAAGGATTTGAACAGACGATCGATTTTTTCCGGCGGAATACCAATCCCCGTATCGCGAACGCTGAAGCACAGACTCACCGGCCGCCCCTCGCCAATCGTCTGCCCGGGCTCACCGGTAAGCACTTCAACCCGTACGACAACTTGCCCTTGCTCGGTAAACTTGACCGCATTGCCCAACAAATTGACCAGAATTTGTCGCAAACGGGTGATGTCGCCACGCAAGGTACGGGGTAGATCGGGGTTGAAATCATGGACCAGTTCCAGCCCTTTTTCGGCGGCACGCAAGGACACCAGATCGAGGGCACTGTCGATGCACTCGTAGAGATCGAAGGGATGCGACTCCAGTTCGAGATGGCCGGCCTCGATCTTGGAATAGTCGAGAATATCGTTGATCAGCACCAGCAGCGATTCGGAACTGGTCCGCACGGTCTGGACATACTCGCGCTGGGTGGGATCGAGCGGCGTATCTTCAAGCAGGGAACCCATGCCGATCACCGCGTTGAGCGGAGTACGGATTTCATGGCTCATGTTGGCAAGGAACATCGATTTGGCCAGGCTTGCCTGCTCCGCCGCCTCGGCAGCAGCCTGCCGTGCCATTTCGGTCGCCCGCCGTTCGCTGATGTCACGAAAGACCACGACGGCCCCGGCAATGCCGCCAGCAGCCCCCGGCAAAGGGGTACTGGTGTACTCGACCGGAAAACTGCTGCCATCCCGCCGCCAGAAAACATCCTGATCGACATGCCTGGTTTCGCCATCGCGCATGGTGTGCACAATCGGGCACGCCGGCTCGGGATAATCGCTGCCATCGGCATGGCGGTAATGACTCAAGTGATGCAGAGAATGCCCGATCGCCTCATCTTCCCGAAGTTGCAGCATATGCAAGGCGGCCGGATTGATGAAGGTGGTTTTCCCGGCCGGATCAACACCATAGACCCCTTCGCCGAGCGCGGTCAGCATTTGCGCCCGCTGCTGTCCGAGTTGCTCGATGGTGCGACTAGCAGATTCGCGTTCAGACAGGGCATGGGCAGCACGCCGTAACAACAGGAAAAGCACCACCAGCAAAGTGGCAAAGGTAAGCACGACGATCAATGCCGACTGGCGAATCACCTGATTGAGGTCGGCAGCCCGCCGGGTTACATCATAATAGACCTCGAAGGCGCCGATGAAACGCCCCTCACGCATTACCGGAATGTAGGTTTCGACAATCGACAAGGTCAGGTCTTCGCCTTCTGCCGACTTGCCCCCCTTCTGCTCAAGCTTGCTCCAGGGCTGCCCCTGGGCAACCTGCTGAAAAAAATACGGCTCGGCGATCCGGCGGCCGATTTCCTCGGGCCGGGTTGAAAAGACCATCTCGCCGGTCGAATCGAAAAGGCGCAGCTTCCACAACCCCAGCTGTGTCCGCAAATTGTGCATCTGCCCCGAGAAGTGCCGGTCAGAGGCTAGCGCCTCACGGCTCAGCACCTGCTTCTCGGCGAGCAGCAGCACCGCCAGATGTGTCGCCACCCTTTCGGCCTCATCTTCGGTATTGGCGATCAGCAACTGATTGAAAGCAGGGAAAACGGCGAAATGGATGTAAGCCACCAGCACGGCCAGCAACACCAGCACGCTCAGGAAAAGATTCCTGAGAAAAGCAATTTTCAGCATCGACAAGCGCCCGGGCAGATCAGTATCCGCTGATTCTAGCGCGCCCTCGCCACTGCTGCGTGGAAGAAAATAAACGGCAGCCTTGGCTGCCGTTTATTTGCGCTGAGCGGTAGTTAATTGACTTGCTGAATCCCGGCAACCACCCAGCCGCGACTACCGTCGGTCGGCTTGGTCATGTGCCAGACCTCATCGAAGGCTTCCGGAGCACCGCCATCCTCACGGATCAGGCCATGGAAGCGGACGCTGACCACATAGCGCTGACCTTCGTCAGCAACGTCCAGCACTTCGGCATTCAACTGGGCAACATCCGTTTCCTGCTTGCCCTGCGCACGCTCGCCCATCTGCAGCTTGATCTCGGCGAACATCTCGGGCGAGGTAAATTCGCGGATGTCGTCAAGGTTGCCCGCATCGTTGGCGGCCTGCAAGCGGATGAAATTAACCTTGGCATTACGGACAAAGCCTTCGGCATCAAAACCTGCCGGATAGACCGGGGCAGCGGTCGGAGCAGCACTACCACCAGCCAGTGGCTCAGCCGGCATTAACGGTGCCGGACGCTCGAAACCGGAACCGATCCCGGCATATTGCAAATTGCCGGCCGGCGCCTGGGCCGCAGCCTTCTTGCGCATGATGAAACCGATGACTGCCAAGACCACCATGACCAGCAACCCGATCATCAGCATGTTAGCGAGTTGCTCACCAAAACCGAAATGAGAAGCCAGCGCCGCCAGGCCGAGACCTGCCGCCAAGCCGGCGAGCGGGCCCATCCACGAACGCTTGGGCTGAGCTTGCGGCGCTGCGGCTGGGGCTGCGGCCTGCTGGTGAGCCGGACTGGGAGCCGCTTGCGGAGTTTGCGCCGGAGTGGCAGTGGGTGACTTGGTGGGTGCCACCGACTGGCGTTGCATGCCGGTCGACGAACCGCCGCCGAAGCGCTTGGCTGCTTCGGCATCACCAATGCTAAGCGTGGCCCCAAGCAACAGCGCGGCAGCCATCAATGCGAAGTTTTTCATGTGTCCCTCCTGAGGATGAATTCGACAGGGCGCAGTTTAATCCCTGATCTCCGTCGATAAAACATGATTTTTAATTGGTCTTATTTCGATAAAAACTGACTATTTAAACAATCTGGCGGTCGCTTCCGGCGATGACGGGAAATAGAAATGTACATAGGAAGCCGTCAGCCGTTGCCGCCGATAAATCACCTCCCCAGGTTCGCCATTTTGCTTGCTTGCCCGCAGCAAGGGCTGGAGGTCGCTTTCGCTGCGCGAGTAATGGAAGGTGTGTCCGGACAGCCGCCCCTCGGGCAAATCGGCGAACTGAGTGCCAAGTGCGCTCAGACGCGGTTGCATCACCGCCTTGCCGGGCAGCAATCCCCCCAGGCGATGAACACAGCCTTCCTTATCCACAATTTCTTCAAACAGACTCATCATCCCGCCACATTCGGCAAGCAAAGGCTTGCCGGCAGTCACGTGCGCTGCCAGCGCCTGCCACAGGGGACGCCGGGCTGCCAGTTCTGCGGCATGCAATTCGGGATAGCCGCCAGGCAGCCAGACCGCGTCGCAGGCAGGCAGTTCGTCGCCAGCCAGCGGCGAAAAAAAGAGCAGTTCGGCCCCCAGTTGCGTCAGGGTTTCCAGATTTGCCGGATAGGCAAAACCGTAGGCGGCATCGCGGGCAACGGCAATCCTCCGCCCCGCCAGCAATTTCGGAATGGCTGGCGGAGAAAACGGCGAAAACGCCACGGGAGCAGGCAAGTCGACCGTGGCCGTTGCAACCAGTGCATCAGCCAGCTTGTCCAGACGCTGCGCCAGATCGTCGATTTCCGCCGCCTGCAATAGCCCGAGATGGCGTTCCGGCAGGCTGTCGCCGTTTTTTGGCAGTGCCCCATACCACCCCATCCCGACAGGCAGGCTGCCGCGCAAGATTTCGCCATGACGCGGACTAGCGACGCGGTTGGCGAGCACCCCGGCAAAGGGCAGGCCAGGCCGATAGCTGGCCAGGCCGTGGGCCAGGGCACCGAAAGTCTGGGCCATTTTGCCAGCATCGATCAGCGCCATCACCGGAATTCCGAAACGCTCGGCAATATCGGCGGCCGACGGGGTCCCGTCGAACAGCCCCATCACCCCCTCGATCAGAATCAGGTCCGAGTCGGCAGCAGCCCGCGCCAGACGCCAACGGGCGTCGTCTTCGCCGCACATGCCGAAATCGAGGTTCTGACACGGTCGACCGCTGGCAAAGGCATGAATCTGCGGGTCAAGAAAATCGGGACCACACTTGAAGACCGTGACCCGCCGCCCCTGGCGGGCATGTAAACGGGCCAGGGCGGCGGTAACGGTGGTTTTGCCCTGGCCGGAGGCCGGGGCGGCAATCATCAATGCAGGACACGAAAGCATGTTTTTCGGGGAGCAGGTTCAGTAATCGAGGCCGGGCATCGCCTTGACCCCAGCCTTGAAAGCGTGTTTTTCGTTGCCGATGTCGCTGACCGTATCGGCAGCGGCACGCAGTGCCTCGGGCGCCCCCCGGCCGGTAATCACGACATGCTGCAGCGTTGGACGAGCGGCCAGCCGCTGCAGAACCTCGTCAAGCTCCAGCCAGCCATACTTGAAGGCATAGGTCAGTTCGTCGAGCACGACCAGGCCGACTTCCGGGTCGGCCAGATAAGCACAGGCCTGGCCCCAAGCCGCCTGAGCGGCGCGGGCATCCTTTTCCTTGTCCTGGGTTTCCCAGGTAAAACCTTCGCCGCCGACATGCCAGCGGACACCGGGCTGGCGCCGAAAGAACGCCTCCTCTCCGGTATCCGAGCGCCCCTTGACGAACTGGACCACCGCGACCTTCAGGCCATGCCCGAGAGCCCGCGCAACGACACCGAAAGCTGCGGAGGATTTGCCTTTCCCATTACCGGTGTTGACCAGCAATACACCGCGCTCCTGCCGGGCGGCAGCGATTTTCTCATCGACCACCGCCTTCTTCTTTTGCATTCGCTCTTCGTGGCTCAGCGCCATTGCCCAGAACTCCAGTCAAGATGACGGGAAAATTCCCGCCCAGTAAAAACAGTGGCGAATTGTCGCCGCAAGCGGCGATTGACCGCCTTGATTCTCTCCGGTTCAATCGGAATCAGGACGGACAGCATTCTACCCGTCGTGCCGCCCCACCTCCACGAAGTTACGCGCCATTTCGCATAAAGCACTTTGAGATTAGCAGCTTAGTCCTTGACTCAATGATGTTTTCACCCCTATAGTTCGCGCCATGGATACCGAAATCGAAGCTCTCGAAGCGAAAGTCAATAAGGTCATTGCAGTCGTTACCCAGCTGCGGGCCGAAAACGAATCCCTGCGCAGCCAGCTGGCTGCGGCGGAGACTGAAAAACTGCGCCTGCAACAGACGATGACGGCGGCTCGCCAGCGTCTCGAAGGCCTGATCGACAAACTGCCCGAGGATCTCTGATGGCTGGCGAGGCAAACTACCTCGATGTCAAGATACTTGGCCGCGAGTACCGCGTTGCCTGCTCCGCCGACGAGCGTGAGGCCCTGCAGGAAGCGGTCGGCCTGGTGGATGACAAGATGCGCGACATCGCGCAGCGGACCAAAACCACGATTGCCGAACGCGTCGCGGTGATGGCCGCCCTGAATATCGCGCACGAACACCTCGCAGCAGCCAGGGCCAAAGGAACGGTTGTCAGCGCCGACACGAAGCGTAGAATCACCGATATGGGAGCACGACTCGACGCCGTGCTGGCATCCGCCCCGAGCAACGGTTTCTAACCGCCCCGGAGCAGCCCGGATGCCGACCACCGGGTTCCCTGCGGTGTTTGTTAAGGCCATAGATTCCTTGAACCAATGCTAATTGGCATCGGTTGCAGACCGTTAAACCGCTGTTGTGAGCGCCCCTTGGTCGGGCGCACCTGATGCGGGAGGAAAGCAACCACTCTGAACTCAGGTTCAGGATGCCGGCCTGACGGCACTCGCGGGGGCAAATCGACAACGGGTGGCAGATGATCTGCCGCCCGTTTCCTATTGGGAGTGGACGCTGAACTACTGGCTGATGAAATCAGAACCCGACGAGGTTTCGATAGATGATCTCGCCCGCCTCGGGCACGTTCCCTGGTTTGGCGTACGCAATTACCAGGCACGGAATTTCATGCGCGATGCCATGCGACCGGGCGACCTGACGTTCTTCTATCACTCCAGTTGCCCTCAGCCGGGCATTGCCGGAATTGGTCGGGTTGCCTCGGAACCTTATCCGGACGAAACCCAGTTTTCCACGGTCAACCCGTATTACGACGCAAAATCGACTCGCGAAAACCCACGCTGGCTATTGCGCGATATCGCTTTTGTCTGCAAAACCCGCCTGCTGCCGCTGATTGAACTGCGCCAGCATCCGGAACTCGCTGCCATGCCGCTGCTGGCGCGTGGCAATCGCCTTTCCATCTCCCCGGTCACGCCGGCCGAATGGAGTTTCATCACCGGGCAACTGCTCGGACTGACGCACTGCAAGGAATAACCCCATGTCCATCGAATGGCTGCTGGCCTATCTCGCGCTTGGCGCCTTTGTCGGTTTTTTTGCCGGACTGCTGGGCGTCGGCGGCGGCGGGATCATGGTCCCGGTGCTGACCACGATGTTCGCCGCCCAGGCATTCCCCCGCGAACACATGGTGCACCTGGCGCTGGGAACCTCAATGGCGGCCATTGTGCTGACCTCGCTGTCGAGTATGCGCGCCCACCACGCCCATGGTGCAGTCCGCTGGGATATCGTCAAGGGGATTGCCCCGGGCGTCCTGTTTGGCACCTTCGCTGGCACCTTTGTCGCGGCTGCGGCACCTACCCGGCCACTGGCCATCTTCTTTGGCGCCTTCATGGCCTACGTATCGCTGCAGATGATCCTCAACGTTAAGCCCAAGCCCTCGCGCGAACTGCCCGGCAGTGGCGGCTTGACCGCCGTGGGCACCGGCATCGGCGTGATTTCGGCACTGGTGGCGATCGGTGGCGGCTCGCTTTCGGTGCCATTCATGACCTGGTGCAACGTCAAGATGCAGAACGCCATCGGTACCTCGGCCGCCATCGGCCTGCCGATTGCCCTCGCCGGCGCGGCCGGCTATCTGATCAACGGCTGGAGCACCGAGGGCCTCCCGGAATGGTCGGTCGGCTACGTCTATCTGCCGGCACTGATCCTGATCAGCGCCGTTTCGACCTTCACCGCACCGCTCGGTGCCCGGCTGGCGCACCGCCTGCCGGTCGCAACACTGAAAAAAATCTTCGCCGGTGTCCTGATCCTGCTTTCGGCGAAGATGCTGCACACCGTTTTTGGTAGCTGATCAACGCGCCTTGAACTGCGGCTTACGCTTTTCCAGGAAGGCCGCCAGCCCCTCGCGGTAGTCCTCGGTTTCCAGAAAGGCAAAGGACGCCGCCTTTTCGGCATCGCTCAATGGCAGCCCATTTTCCAGGCGACGGATCCATTGCTTGTGCCAACCGGCAACCAGCGGCGCTCCCGCAGCAATCCGCCGGGCGGTTGCCGTAACCTCTTCGGCCAGCTGGGCATCCGGCACCACCCGGTTGACCAGCCCTTTTTCGTAAGCCTCGCGTGCGCCCATGATCCGCCCCTCAAGCAGAATTTCCTTGAGCACGGCGGCGCCGACCAGCCGCAGCAAACCCTCCATCTCGCCCGGATACATCGAGAAACCCAGGCGATTGATCGGCGCCCCAAAGCGCGAGGCTTCGCTGCACAAGCGCAGATCACAGGCCCCGGCAATTTCCAGACCTCCGCCGACACAGGCTCCATGAATCATCGCCACCGTCGGGTGCGGGCACTCGGCAATCGCATTCAATGCCTCCGCCACCTGGCCGTGGTAATGCAGCGCCTGTTCGAGAGTTGCCCGTCCGGTGACGAACTCCTCCAGATCGCCTCCGGCAGCAAAGGCTTCGTCACCTGCCCCGCGAATGATCAGGCAACGAATCTGCGGGCTGGCGGAAATCAGCCGCAAATGCGCCGAGATTTGCTGCCACATGGCCAGATTGATGGCGTTCAGCTTGCCGGGATTGTTCAGGGTCAGGGTGGCAATTTCGCCATCAACGGCGAGGTCGACCGTACTCATTGTGCTGTTCTCTCTGATTTCGTTTTGTAGTGAAAAAATGGAATTGTAAGGTCTTCTATAAGATATAATCGCGAAAGCGGTTCGTTTAATCGCTTCCGTAATTATTAATTAAATATCAACAAGGAGATCCAGCGATGAGCAGTGCGATGTATGAGCGCATGCGCGCCAATCCCAAATTCCAGGAGCTGGTGGCCCGCCGCGGCCGCTTTGCCTGGACCTTGGCAGCGGTAGTTCTGGTCATGTTCTACGGGTTTGTTATGGTGGTTGCCTTCAATCCGCTGTCCCTCGGCCAACCGCTGAGCGAAGGCTCGAAGCTGACCGTCGGCGTGACCGTGGAATTGTTCATGTTCATTTTCTTCTGGGTGCTGACTGCGGTTTACGTCAAGCGCGCCAACACTGAATTCGACGCCCTGACGCAGGAAATCGTCAAGGAAGCCTGGAAGGAGAACAAGTAATGCGCAAACTGATTACTACGCTGAGCCTGCTCAGCCTGTCCACGCTGGCCATTGCCGCCGACGCCGTCGCCCAGACGGAAAAGCAGGCGACCAACTGGCACGCGATCATCATGTTCTGCATCTTCGTCGCGATGACGATGGGGATCACCTACTGGGCTGCGTCGCGCACCAAGTCGACCTCCGACTTCTACACCGCCGGCGGCGGCATCACCGGTTTCCAGAACGGCCTGGCGATTGCCGGCGACTACATGTCGGCCGCCACGCTGCTCGGTCTGACCGCGATGGTGTATACCCAGGGTTACGACGGCTACATCTACATGCTGTGCTTCTTCGCCGGCTGGCCGATCATCCTGTTCCTGATGGCTGAACGTCTGCGCAACCTCGGCAAGTTCACCTTCTCCGACATCACCGCCTACCGCCTCGACCAGGGCAAGGTGCGCACGATGGCCGCGATTTCCTCGCTGACCGTCGTCTGCTTCTACCTGATCGCGCAGATGGTCGGTGCCGGTCAGCTGATCAAGCTGCTCTTCGGCCTCGAGTACAACACCGCGATCTTTGTCGTCGGCATCCTGATGATGGTCTATGTCACCTTCGGCGGCATGGTTGCCACCACCTGGGTGCAGATCATCAAGGCCTGCATGCTGCTTTCCGGCGGCACGCTGGTGATGTTCCTGGCAATGAGCGAGTTCGGGTTCTCCTTCACCAACCTGCTGGAAAAGGCAACCGCCGTCCATAAGCTGGGCGACAAGCTGATGTACCCGGGCGCCCTGCTCAAGGATCCGGTCACCGCGATCTCCCTCGGCTTGGGCCTGATGTTCGGTACCGCCGGCCTGCCGCACATCCTGATGCGCTTCTTCACCGTCACCGACGCCAAGGAAGCCCGCAAGTCCGTGCTCTACGCTTCTGGTTTCGTCGCCTACTTCTTCAACGTGATCTTCCTGATGGGTCTCTGCGGCATCCTGATCGTCGGCCAGAATCCGGAGTTCTTTGAAGGCGGCACCATCGGCGGCAAGCTGATCGGCGGCGGCAACATGGTTGCCATGCACCTGGCCAAGGCCGTCGGCGGCAACATGCTGCTCGGCTTCCTGGCGGCTGTGGCCTTCGCCACCATCCTGGCCGTGGTTTCCGGTCTGGCCCTGGCGGGCGCCTCCGCGATCTCGCACGACATCTACGCTCGCGTGATCATGAAGGGCCAGGCTTCCGAAGCTACCGAAATCCGCGTCTCCAAGATCGCCACCATCTGCCTGGGCTTTGTTGCCATCGTTCTCGGCATCCTGTTCGAGAAGATGAACATCGCGTTCATGGTCGGTCTGGCCTTCGGCGTTGCCGCTGCCGCAAACTTCCCGGTCCTGATCCTGTCGATGTACTGGAAGGGTCTGACCACCAAGGGCGCACTGTGGGGCGGTTACTCCGGCCTGATCTCCGCCGTCTGCTTCGTGCTGTTCTCGAAGTCGGTGTGGGTCGACGTGCTCGGCAACAAGGCCGCGCTGTTCCCCTACACCCAGCCGGCCCTGTTCGCCATGCCGATCGCCTTCCTGATGGCTTACATCATGTCCAAGGCCGATGCCAGCGCCCGCGCCAAGCAGGAAATCGAAGCTTACGAAGACCAGTATGTGCGCGCACAGACCGGTTACGGCGCCGCTTCCGCCAGCAACCACTAAGCAACCCGAGCTTCCCCGTCGAACGGGGAAGCGAGCATTAAAAAAAACCCTGCCGGATTACGGCAGGGTTTTTTTGCTTTTGGCCGCGTCGACCGTGAAAGTCAGTGCGACAATCAGCTCAGGCGGCCTTGCTGCTCTTCGAATCGACCTTGGCTGCTGCCTCGCGGCCGCTGAGCAGGTGATCGTGCATCAGGCGCTCGGCAGTAACGGCGTCCTTGTTGGCAATCGCGGCAACGATGGCACGATGCTCGTCCAGCGACTGCTGCAGACGCCCTTCCAGCGACAGAGAATGCAGGCGAGACAGTTTGAGCACTTTGCGCAGATCCTGAATCACCGATAGCAGCCAGCGATTGCCGGACAATTCCTGAACCCGCTTATGAAAAGCCTGATTAGCCTCGAAGAAGGCGTCGATCCGCCCCTCACGCGCCGCATTTTCAAGCTGATCGTGAATTTCCTTGAGCGACGCCAGTTCCGCTGGCTTGACTCGCTGGGTAGCTTCAAAGGCACAGCGACCTTCGAGCAGCGCCATCAGGGGAAAGATGTCGTCAAGGTCCTGCCGGGAAATTTCGGTCACATAGCAGCCGCGACGCGGCTTGAGCTCGACCAGTCCTTCGGCGGCGAGCACCTTTAGCGCCTCGCGCAAGGGCGTCCGGGAAATTCCGTACTGTTCGGCCAGCTTCTGCTCGTCAATCCAGCTGCCGGGCGAAATTTCGTGGGCGAAGATGCGCTGGCGCAAGCGTTCAGCGACTTCCTGATAAAGCGCGGTGGGAGCGATACGATTCATTTTTGCGGTGAGAGATGGTTGGGAGCCAGCTTTTATATCCGGCTTGTTCCATAATTATGGATAACGTATTATGTACGCTTTGCTATGTCAAGTTAGACCCTTAAGCGTAGAATTTTGAATTCTGCATCATCGGTCTGAAAAAATCGAATCGGCGAGGGATGTCACATGTCAGAAAAGTTCTTTGATTCCAACAACCTGGAAGCCTGGGAAAAAGCCGCTGCCAAGCAGGCACCGGGTGGCGACGTCAATAATCTGGTGTGGAATACGCCGGAAGGTCTGCAGGTCAAGGCACTGTATACCAAGAAAGACGTCGAGAACCTCGAATTTGCCGACACCCTGCCGGGCGTAGCGCCCTTCCTCCGCGGCCCCCAGCCGACGATGTACGCGGTCAAGCCGTGGACCATCCGCCAGTACGCCGGCTTCTCCACCGCAGAGGCGTCCAATGCCTTCTACCGCAAGGCGCTGGCCGCCGGCGGTCAGGGCGTTTCCGTGGCTTTCGACCTGGCGACGCACCGAGGCTATGATTCCGATAATCCGCGCGTCGTCGGCGACGTCGGCAAGGCCGGCGTGGCAATCGACTCTGTCGAAGACATGAAGATTCTGTTCGACGGCATCCCGCTCGACAAGATTTCCGTCTCGATGACGATGAACGGCGCCGTGCTGCCCATTCTCGCTGGCTACATCGTGGCGGCCGAGGAGCAGGGCGTGTCGCAAGAGAAGCTGTCTGGCACGATCCAGAACGACATTCTCAAAGAATTCATGGTGCGGAACACCTACATCTATCCGCCCAAGCCGTCGATGAAGATCATCGCCGACATCTTCGGCTACACCGCGCAGCACATGCCGAAGTTCAATTCGATCTCGATTTCGGGTTACCACATCCAGGAAGCCGGCGCCAACCAGGCGATCGAGCTGGCCTTCACGCTGGCCGACGGCATGGAATACGTGCGTACCGGCATCGCCTCGGGCATGGACGTCGATACCTTCGCGGGTCGTTTGTCCTTCTTCTGGGCGGTCGGGATGAACTTCTATCTCGAAATCGCCAAGATGCGCGCCGCCCGCCTGCTGTGGCACCGCATCATGTCCGGCTTCAACGCCAAGAGCCCGAAGTCGATGATGTTGCGTACCCACTCGCAGACCTCCGGCTGGTCGTTGACCGAGCAGGATCCGTACAACAACGTCGTGCGTACCACCATCGAAGCGATGGCGGCCGTATTTGGCGGTACCCAGTCGCTGCATACCAACGCGCTCGACGAGGCGATTGCCCTGCCGACCGAATTCTCGGCCCGCATTGCCCGCAACACGCAGCTGATCATCCAGGAAGAAACCCACATCACCAACGTCGTCGATCCGTGGGCCGGCTCCTACATGATGGAAAAACTGACCCAGGACATGGCCGACAAGGCCTGGGCCATCATCCAGGAAATCGAACAGATGGGCGGCATGACCAAGGCCGTCGAATCCGGCTGGGCCAAAATGCAGGTCGAAACCTGCGCCGCCGACAAGCAGGCACGCATCGATTCCGGCAAGGATGTCATCGTTGGCGTGAACAAGTACAAGTTGGCGAAGGAAGACGCGATCGAGATTCTCGATATCGACAACCATGCCGTGCGTGAAGCCCAGGTTGCCCGTCTCAAGCAGATTCGCGCCACCCGTGACAGTGCTGCGGTCAACGCTGCTCTGGAAGCGCTGACCAAGTGCGCCGAAACCGGCGAAGGCAACCTGCTCGACCTGACGGTCAAGGCCATCCGCCTGCGCGCCACGGTCGGCGAAGTCTCCGACGCGCTGGAAAAGGTCTTTGGCCGCTTCCGCGCCAACAATCAAACCATTTCCGGTGTCTATGGCGGGGTGGTCGAAGGCATGGAAAGCTGGGAAGAAATCAAGGCCGATGTCGCCAAGTTCGCTGAAGAAGAAGGCCGTCGTCCGCGCATCATGATCGCCAAGCTGGGTCAGGATGGTCACGACCGTGGCGCCAAGGTGGTGGCGACCGCCTACGCCGACCTCGGTTTCGACATCGACATGGGGCCGCTCTTCCAGACCCCGGAAGAAGCTGCCCGTCAGGCCATCGAAAACGACGTGCACGCCATCGGCTGCTCGTCGCTGGCTGCCGGTCACAAGACGCTGGTGCCTCAGATCATCCAGTGCCTCAAGGATCAGGGCGCCGACGACATCATCGTCTTCGCCGGTGGGGTGATCCCGGCCCAAGACTACGATGCGCTGTTCGCGGCCGGTGCCAAGGCGGTTTTCGGGCCGGGCACCCGGATCGAAGATTCGGCCAAGAAGGTGCTGGAAGAGATTCGCAAGGCTCGCGCCTGATTCGCGGATGAACCTGGGCGATCTTCCCGTGCAAGCCAACCTTCTGACCGACGCCGACCGCCAGCTGGTGGCTGGCGTACTGGCCGGCCAGCGTCGTTCGCTGGCCAAGGCGATCACGCTGATCGAGTCGACCCGTGCGGATCATCAGCAACGTGCCCAGCAGGTACTGACCAGTTTGCTGCCCAAGACGGGCAACGCCATCCGGATCGGCATTTCCGGGGTTCCCGGTGCAGGCAAGTCGACTTTCATCGAAGCGCTGGGTGTCTGGCTGATCGAACAGGGCAAGAAGCTGGCAGTTTTGGCCATCGATCCGTCGTCGACCGTGACCGGGGGCTCCATCCTCGGTGACAAGACCCGGATGGAACTGCTTTCGCAGCGTGAGGAAGCCTTCATCCGCCCCAGCCCGTCTGCCGGTTCGCTGGGCGGTGTCGCCGAGAAGACACGTGAAGCGATGCTGCTGTGCGAGGCCGCCGGCTACGATGTCATCATTATTGAGACCGTCGGCGTCGGTCAGTCGGAAACGACAGTTGCAGGCATGGTCGACATGTTCTGCCTGTTGCAGTTGCCGAATGCCGGCGACGACCTGCAGGCAATCAAGAAGGGCATTGTCGAGATCGCCGACTTGGTGGTGATCAACAAGGCCGATATCGACAAGCAGGCCACTGCTGTTGTCCGTGCCCAGTGGCGCAATGCGCTGCACATGCTGCGTCCGGCGTCACCCAACTGGTCGCCGCCGGTGATCGCACTGTCGGCGCTGCACAAGCAAGGGATTGCCGACTTCTGGGAAGAAGTCGAGAAGTACCAGGCGGCGCTCAAGCCGACCGGCGAATTCGCTGCCAAACGCCAGCACCAATCGCTGGCCTGGATGTGGCAACTGATCGATGCCGGCTTGCGTCAGCATTTCCGGCATCACCCGCGCGTGCAGGAAAACCTGCCCGCCTTCACCCGTTCCGTCGAAGCAGGGAGCACGACGCCGGCAGCCGCCGCGTACGCCCTGCTCGACTATCTGAAACATTAATCAACGACCCGCTTTTTCTTGGGAGTTTTCTATGCACGACATCATCCGCCAGCTGGAAAAAAAGCGTGAACTGGCCCGCCTCGGCGGTGGCCAGAAACGCATCGACAGCCAGCACGCCAAGGGCAAGCTGACTGCCCGCGAACGTATCGAACTCTTGCTTGATCCCGATTCCTTCGAGGAATGGGATATGTTCAAGGAGCATCGCTGCGTCGACTTCGGCATGGACAAGGCGGAAAAGACCCCGGGCGACGGCGTCGTCGTCGGCTACGGCACCATCAACGGCCGTCTGGTCTTCGTCTTCTCGCAGGACTTCACCGTCTTTGGCGGCTCCCTGTCCGAAACCCACGCTGAAAAGATCTGCAAGGTCATGGACCAGGCGATGAAGGTCGGTGCGCCGGTGATCGGCCTGAACGACTCCGGCGGTGCCCGTATCCAGGAAGGCGTGGCCTCCCTGGGCGGCTATGCCGACGTGTTCCAGCGCAACGTCATGGCCTCCGGCGTCGTGCCGCAGATCTCCATGATCATGGGCCCCTGTGCCGGTGGTGCGGTGTATTCGCCGTCGATGACTGACTTCATCTTCATGGTCAAGGATTCGTCCTACATGTTCGTGACCGGTCCGGAAGTCGTGAAGACCGTGACCCACGAAGAAGTCACCGCCGAAGAACTGGGCGGCGCCGTGACCCACACCAGCAAGTCCGGCGTGGCCGATCTGGCCTTTGAAAACGATGTCGAAGCCCTCTCCATGCTGCGTCGCTTCATGGGCTTCCTGCCGGCCAACAACCGCGAAAAGCCGCCGGTCACCCCGACCAACGATCCGGCCGACCGCGTTGACTACTCGCTCGACACCCTGGTGCCGGACAACGCCAACAAGCCGTACGACATGAAGGAACTGCTCATCAAGATTGCCGATGACAGCGATTTCTTCGAAATTCAGCCGGACTACGCCAAGAACATCATCATCGGCTTTGCCCGCATCGATGGTCATCCGGTGGGTATCGTCGCCAACCAGCCGCTCGTGCTGGCCGGCTGTCTGGACATCAAGTCCTCGATCAAGGCTGCCCGTTTCGTGCGTTTCTGCGACGCCTTCAACATTCCGGTCGTCACCTTCGTCGATGTGCCGGGCTTCATGCCGGGTACCACCCAGGAATACGGCGGCATCATCAAGCACGGCGCCAAGCTGCTCTACGCCTACGCTGAATGTACCGTGCCGAAGGTCACCGTGATCACCCGCAAGGCCTACGGCGGTGCGTACGACGTGATGTCCTCCAAGCACCTGCGCGGCGACGTGAACCTCGCCTGGCCGTCTGCTGAAATCGCGGTCATGGGCCCGAAGGGCGCCGTGGAAATCATCTTCCGCGAAGAAAAGAACGACCCGGAAAAGCTCGCCCAGCGCGAAGCCGAGTACAAGGAAAAGTTCGCCAACCCGTTTGTGGCCGGCGCACGTGGCTTCATCGACGACGTCATCATGCCGCACAACACCCGCAAGCGGATCGCCCGCTCGCTGGCCATGCTGCGTGACAAGAAACTCGACAATCCGTGGCGCAAGCACGGCAACATTCCGCTGTAAGCGTCAGGGAGGAATAGAAACATGTTCAAGAAGATTCTGATTGCAAACCGCGGCGAAATCGCCTGCCGCGTCATCAAGACCGCCCGCAAGATGGGCATCCAGACCGTTGCCGTCTACTCCGAGGCCGACAAGGACGCGCTGTTCGTCGATATGGCCGACGAAGCCGTCTGTATCGGTCCGGCCGCCTCGAAAGAGTCCTACCTGGTCGCCGACAAGATCATCGCCGCCTGCAAGCAGACCGGCGCTGAAGCGGTCCACCCGGGTTACGGCTTCCTGTCCGAGAACGCCGAGTTCTCCCGTCGTCTGGAAGCAGAAGGCATCAAGTTCATCGGTCCGAAGCACTACTCCATCGCCAAGATGGGCGACAAGATCGAGTCCAAGAAGCTCGCCATCGAAGCCAAGGTCAACACCATCCCCGGCCACAACGATGCGATCGACGGGCCGGATGCTGCGGTCGAAATCGCCAAGAAGATCGGTTATCCGGTCATGATCAAGGCCTCCGCCGGCGGTGGCGGCAAGGGTCTGCGCGTCGCCTACAACGACGCCGAAGCCCATGAAGGCTTCTCCTCCTGCGTCAACGAAGCCCGCAACTCCTTCGGTGACGACCGCGTCTTCATCGAAAAGTACGTGCTGGAACCGCGCCACATCGAAATCCAGGTGCTCGGCGACAGTCACGGCAACTACGTCTACCTGAACGAGCGTGACTGCTCGATCCAGCGTCGTCACCAGAAGGTCATCGAAGAAGCGCCGAGCCCCTTCGTTGACGCCGAAATGCGCAAGGCGATGGGCGAACAGGCAGTGGCCCTGGCCCGTGCCGTGAATTACGAATCGGCCGGTACGGTCGAATTCGTGGTCTCCGGTGCAACCAAGGAGTTCTACTTCCTGGAAATGAACACCCGCCTGCAGGTGGAACACCCGGTCACCGAACTGATCACCGGCCTCGACTTGGTCGAGCAGATGATCCGTGTCGCCTACGGCGAAAAGCTGCCGCTGACCCAGGCCGACGTGCAGATCAACGGTTGGTCCATGGAGTGCCGGATCAACGCCGAAGACCCGTTCCGCGGCTTCCTGCCCTCCACCGGCCGTCTGGTCAAGTTCCTGCCGCCGGTTGAGAGCACCGATGCCAACGGCACGACCCGTGTCGATACCGGCGTCTACGACGGCGGCGAGATCTCGATGTTCTACGACTCGATGATCGCCAAACTGATCGTGCATGCCCCGACCCGTGCGCAAGCCATTGAGCGCATGCGTGACGCGCTGAACGCCTTCGTGATCCGCGGCATCTCCTCGAACATCCCGTTCCAGGCCGCCCTGATGCAGCACGAGGTGTTCCACTCGGGCATTTTCGATACCGGTTTCATCCCCAAGTACTATCCGACCGGCTTTGATGCCTCGATGGTGCCGCACGATGATCCGGCCCTGCTGGTGTCCGTGGCAGCCTACGTCTACCGTGCCTACACCGACCGCGCCGCCTCCGTTTCCGGTCAGATGGCCGGTCACGAGCGTATCGTCGGCGACGACTGGATGGTCATCCGCCTCAACGGCGACCAGAAGGAAAAGCACCCGGTCACCGCCCGTCCGGTGGAAGGCGGCTACCACATCGAGTACGCCGGCAAGTCCTACGAAATCCGTTCCGACTGGAAACTGGGCGAGACCCTGTTCAACGGCACCTGCAACGGTGAAGCCTTCACCCTGCAGGTCGAGCGTCACAAGACCAAGTACAGCCTCTTCCACTGGGGTACCCGTGCCGACTTCATGGTCATGAGCGCCCGTGCTGCCGAACTGCTGGCCCTGATGCCCGAGAAGCCGGCCCCCGATCTCTCCAAGTTCCTGCTCTCCCCGATGCCGGGCCTGCTCCGCGATGTCGCGGTCCAGGTCGGTCAGGAAGTGAAGGCCGGCGAGAAACTGGCCGTCATCGAAGCGATGAAGATGGAAAACATCCTCAAGGCCGAGCAGGATTGCAAGGTCAAGAAGATTTCCGCCGCCGTCGGCGAAAGCCTGTCGGTCGACCAGATCATCATCGAGTTCGAATAAGCGAGCAGCGCTGCGGCGCTGTCCCGGAGCCAATTTCCGGGCTGCGCCACGGTCGACCGTAAAAAAAGCCCGTTTTTGAACGGGCTTTTTTCATTGCTGCATCCCGCTGGCGGCGGGTTATCTCAGGCCGTGCCGCGCTGGGTCTGTTGCCAGGCCAGCACCGCCTGCGCCGAACTGGCCAGAATCAGGCGATAACGCTCGGCCGGCAGGGCATGCTGCAGCGCGGCAAACAATTGCTGCGTTCCCCGCTGCCCAACCTCCCCGACTTCGCCACTCAACAGACCGGCCTGAATGCTGGCCAAGGCATCGGCAACCAGCCGCCAGCCGAGTTCCGGCATCTGCTGTTCAAGTACCAATAGCTGGCTACCCAGTGCCTGCACCAGGGGCTCGGCACTGCCATCGTCGTCACAGGCACTCATTGCATGCCACAGCGCGAGATGAATGCCCCGACGCAAATCGATCTTGAAATCAATCGCACAAGCCTCCTCGGCTGCCAGTTGCCCGTAATACTGCAAAAAGCGAGCCTCGGCCGCAGCATCAAGGCCATTGCGCAGACTCCCCAGCAGGGCGCTGAGCGGTGGAATGGCCGTCAGTCCGAATGCCTGACTGTAAGCCAGCCCCCACTGATCGAGGCCGGCCACCAGCAAGGCCAGCCGTAGAGCCTGGCCAGACTCATCGCCGCCGGCCTTTGCCCAGTTGCGGCAACGCTGGCCGAGTTCGTCCAACGGCGCTTCGGGATGCGCATCCGGCGTCGCCAGCAGGCGGAAAATGCTGCCAAAAATATCCTGCGCCATTCTCGCTGCGAGGCGCTGGCTATCGGGATTGACTACGCCGGCCAAAGCATCGACGGGCGGAATATAAGCTTGGTTCATGGTTGATGAAAAAGGCGAAAAAAAGCATTTTAGCCGCCCCCTCCTCTCCGTGCGCCTTGCATCTGCAAGAGCTTCTGACATAATTGACGATTCAATGTCATCGACATTGAAAATAACAAAAACACCAATCATGTACCGTGCTCGTACCGACCTCCAAAGTATCGAAAGCAGCTTTTTCAAGCTGCCGGATACCCTATTGCTGGTCTTTGACCGCGACTGGTCGCTCAGCCTGGTCAGCGATGCCTGGGCCGGAACCTTGGGCCGCTGTCGCGACGAAATGCTGCAGGGCACTTTCCTTGATCTGCTGCATGATGAAGACCGTGCCGACTGCGCAGCCCGGCTCACGGCTATGGATGCCGATTCGCCGACACTCCGCTTCGCGTCGCGCTGCCAGCGGCAGGATGGCTCATTTCTCGGCGTCGCCTGGAATATTCGCTACGATAGCGACGATGCCCTTTATTACGCATCGGCCCACGAAACAGCGGTCAATCTGCAAGGCAACGATGCGCGCCTGCCCGACATGTTCGTGGACAGCCTCACCGGCCTGCCCAACCGCAGTCTCTTTGTCGAACGCCTGGAGCACACACAGCACCGGGCCCGCCGCCGTAGCATCCGCTACGCCGTGCTGTATTGCGGAATCGACCGCTTCAAGGTAGTCAATCAGAGCCTCGGACATCGCCAGGGCGATCTGTTGCTGATGGCAGTCGCCAATTTGCTGTACTCGACCATCCGGCCAACCGACATGGTTGCCCGCATGGCGGGCGATGAGTTCGCGCTGCTGCTAGAAGACATCCGCGATGTCAGTTCGACCCTGCACGTGGTCAATCGCATCCAGCAAAAGCTGGTCATGCCCTTCATGCTCGACAAGCATGAGGTGTATTGCACGGTCTCCTTCGGCATAGCCGCCGGTAATGACAAAGGCGCCGAGGAATTGCTGGGCGATGCCAATATTGCAATGATCGGAGCCAAAGCCCTGGGGGGTGGAGGCTATGTAGTCTTCGATAAACAGATGCATGACCAGGCAGTGCATCGGCTTGAGCTCGAAATGGATCTGCGGCGTGCCGTCGAGCGCGATGAATTCCAGGCCTATTTCCAGCCGATCATTGGGCTGGCCGACAGGCAACTGAGCGGCTTTGAAGCGCTGGTCCGCTGGCAGCATCCGGAAAAAGGCCTGATTTCACCCGCCGACTTCATCCCGGTGGCAGAGGAAACCGGAATGATCGTTCCGATTGGCCGGCGCATGCTCTATGCCGCCTGCCGCCAGGCTGCGCAGTGGAATCGTAACCTCGCGGGCAAGCGTCCCCTCAGCGTCAGCGTCAATCTGGCAGCAAGGCAGATGCAGCACCCCGACTTGCTCGCCGATATTGCCAGCGCGCTCAACGACTCAGGGCTGCCCCCCGAATTGCTGAAGCTCGAAATCACCGAGAGCAGCATGATGGCCAACCCGGAACAGGCCATCGACCTGCTCCGGCAACTCAAGGCAATGGGCATTCGCCTGATGCTCGACGACTTTGGTACCGGCTATTCGTCGCTCAGCTATCTGCACCGCCTGCCGATCGATACCCTGAAGATTGACCGCTCTTTTGTCCGCAACGTGCATCAGAATGACAACGACCGGCATTTCATCGAAACCATCATCGGCCTCGCCCACAAACTAGGGCACGATCTGGTCTGCGAAGGAATCGAGCAGGCCTGCCAGGCCGAAATCCTCGCCGGACTGGGTGTTGAATACGGCCAGGGTTTTCTCTACTCGCGACCGGTGGCAGCCCACGAGGCCGAGATGTTCATCCTGACCTCGCGTGACGGCTGCCAACCCCGGCAAGCCGAACAGTCGCTCACTTTTTAAGCGGCGTAGCAGCCTTTTCGGCCGTCCCGGCAACAGTCAGTTCGGGGCGCATCTTGTTCACCACCTTGTCGCCAAAGCCCTTGATCTCCTTGAGATCGTCAACCGACTTGAATGGCCCGTTCTTGCTGCGATGCTCGATGATCGCCTTGGCCTTGGCCGGACCGATACCCTTGACCGTTTCCAGCTCGGCCTGGCTGGCGGTATTCAGGTTAACGGCGGCGTAAGCGAACTGGATGCTGGCGAGGCCAGCAATGAGCAGGGCAATGAAGCGCTTCATACGACTACCTCCGGACGAAAATGATTTCAGCGCTCAAGCGGAGCGCAACGCACCACCCACACGGATGGTGCGTTCACTCTAGTCCGAATTAATGACAAATCAATATTTTTGTCAGAATGCGCGCCGCCCGCCGACCACGGTGGCAACAACTTTTCCGGCCAGCGGGTAGCCTTGCCACGGGGTATTCTTGCCGCGGCTCTTGAGCGCTTCCGGGGTAACGATCCAGGTCGTTTCCGGGTTGAAGACGCAGATGTCGGCGGCTGCCCCCTCGGCCAGATGACCGGCGTCGAGACCGAGCACCGCCGCCGGATCGCAGGTGATCCGGGCCAGTGCCGTGGCCAGCGGGATGCCGGCAGTCTCGGCCCATTTCAGGGTCAGCGGCAGCAGCAGTTCGAGACCGGTGGCGCCCGGCTTGGCTTCGCCAAAAGGTAGCAGCTTGTCGTCGGCGCCGACCGGGGTGTGGTCGGAACAGATCGCGGCCAGCCCGGATGCCGCCGCTTGCGACAAGGCTTCACGGTCGCTTTGCGTGCGCAGCGGCGGGGTGAAGCGGGCATGCGGGTTGAAGTAGCCGATGTCGTTGTCGGTCAGCAGCAGGTGGTGAATGCCGACATCGAAGCTGATCGGCAGCCCTTCGGCCTGCGCCTGCTTGAGCAGCGCAACGCCGGCTGCGGACGAGAGGCGGGTCAGGTGCAAACGGCAGCCGGTATCGCGCACCAGTTGCACAAAGGTGGCAATGGCGATGGTTTCAGCGGCGACCGGAATACCGGCCAGACCGAGGCGGCTGGCGACTTCGCCTTCGTGGGCGATGCCGTTCTTGGCCAGCCAGTGATCCTGCGGCTGCAGCCACACCGCGTAGCCGAAGGTGGCGGCGTATTCCATCGCCCGCAACAGTGCCTCGGTGTCGATCACCGGCTTGCTCGCCTGTGAGAAGGCGACGCAGCCGGCTTTCTTGAGTCCGGCCAGCTCGGCCAGGCGCTCGCCCTTGAGCCCCAGCGTCAGGGCGCCGAGCGGCAGCACGCGGGCCTTGCCGATTTCCTCGCCGCGATGCACCAGGCGGTCGGCCAGTTCCGGCTCGTCGAGCGGCGGATCGGCATCCGGCGGCACCACCACGCTGGTGACGCCACCGGCGACGGCGGCCGCCAATTCAGCCTCAATCGAATTGAGGCGGGCGGCAAGGTCGATCAGACCGGGGCAGACGATGCAGCCACTGGCGTCGATCACTTCGTCGGCGACGAAGCCGGCCGGGGCGCTGCCGACCCCGGCAATTTTGCCGTTGGCGATGAAAAGTGAGGTGTTTTCACGGTCGACCGTGTTTTTCGGGTCAATCAGGCGCCCGTTCTTGATTTCAATCTGCATGTTCAGGACTCCCGCAGGGCCGCCCCGCGCGGGGCAAGGAAGGACGTAGGTGCGAAGCTCATGAGTTCCCCGCGACGATGCTCATCACCGCCATCCGCACCGCGATACCGAAGGTGACCTGGGGCAGGATCACCGCCTGCGGGCCATCGGCAACGGCCGAATGAATTTCGACGCCCCGGTTCATCGGGCCGGGATGCATCACAATCGCGTCGGGCTTGGCCAGTGCCAGCTTCTGCGGGGTCAGGCCGTAGTGACGGAAGTATTCGCCGGCCGACGGCAGCAGCGCGCCGTTCATCCGCTCGTTCTGCAGGCGCAGCATGATCACCACGTCGCAATCCTTGAGCCCCTCTTCCATGTCGTGGAAGACCTGCACGCCGAGCTTGTCGAGATGCTTGGGGAGCAGGGTTTCCGGGCCGATGGCGCGGACTTCGGGGACGCCGAGGGTGGTCAGCGCGTGGATATCGGAACGGGCCACTCGCGAGTGCAGGATGTCGCCGACGATGGCGACGCGCAACTGCGTGAAATCCTGCTTGTAGTGGCGGATGGTGTACATGTCGAGCAGGCCCTGCGTCGGGTGCGCATGCCGCCCGTCGCCGGCGTTGACCACGTGGATGTCGTTGCGGCCGATGCGGCGCAGGTGGTCGGCGATCAGATAAGGCGCGCCGCTTGAGGCATGGCGGACCACGAACAGGTTGGCGTCCATCGCACACAGGTTGTCGATGGTATCGAGCAGGGTTTCGCCCTTGGCCGTCGACGACTTGTTGATGTCGAGGTTGATCACGTCGGCCGAAAGGCGCTTGGCGGCGATCTCGAAAGTGGTGCGGGTGCGCGTTGAGTTCTCGAAGAACAGGTTGAAGACGCTCTTGCCGCGCAGCAGCGGCACCTTCTTCACCTCGCGCGACGAGACTTCCATGAACGACGCAGCGGTATCGAGAATCTGGGTCAGGATCGCCTTGGGCAGGCCTTCGATCGACAGCAGATGGATCAGCTCGCCGTCGCGGTTGAGTTGCGGATTATGCATTTTCCAGTCTCCAGGCGAGTTGACCGTGGGTTTCGCCACCTTCGCCGCGCGCCAGCGTCAGGCTCTGGCCGGCGGCCAGTTCGGCCTGCCAGACACAATGGGTGGCGGCGACCGGCAGCTCGCGACCGCCCCGGTCGGCGAGCACGGCCAGGCCGACCGAGGCCGGACGGCCGTAATCAAACAATTCGTTGATCGCGGCGCGCGTGGTGCGGCCGGTGTATAGCACATCATCGACCAGCAGGATGTGGCGGCCTTCGACGTCGAACGGGATCACCGTTGGCCGGCACTGCGGGTGCAGGCCCTTTTCGGAAAAATCGTCGCGGTAGAAGGATACGTCGATCAAACCGATCTCCTCGGTCAGACCGAGCAGTTCGCGCAGGCGTTCGGCGACCCAGGCGCCGCCGCTGTAAATGCCGACCAGGGCCGGCCGTTGCTGGAGGTGCGGGCGGATCAGGTCGGCCAGTTGCCGGCACTGCGCCTCGGCGTCGGGAAGATGCTCAGGAGCCATGAGAAGAACTTTCAAACCAGGTTTGCAGAATCAGTTGGGCAGCTACTGCGTCGAGCAGCGGCTTGGCGGTCTTGCTGTTGCGGCCGCTTTGTCTAGCAAGCTCGCGCAGGCGGGCTTCGGCGTCGAGCGAGGTCAGGCGTTCATCGGCATAAAACACCGGCAGCGCAAAGCGGCGCTGCAGGCGCTCGCCGAATTTTTGCGCCAGTCGGGTCATTTCGTGCGGGGTGCCGTCGGCGTGGGTCGGCAGGCCAACCACCAGGCCGACCGGCTGCCATTCGGCAACCAGCTTGCCAATCGCGGCAAAACGGTCGTCGTTCGACTCGGCGTGGATGGTGGTCAGCGGATGGGCGCTGCCGAGCAGGGTTTCGCCAGTCGCGACGCCGATGCGTTTTTCGCCGAAATCGAAGGCGAGCAGGGTGCCCTGGACGACCGCCTCAGGCATGTCCGGCCACGTCGGAAAGCTGGGTGAAGCTAACGCCGAGACGGCGCATCGCCGCCGGCAGACGCTCATCAGGCGGCAGATCGAAGAGGATGTCGGGACTTGCCGGCACGGTCAGCCAGGCGTTCTGCGCCAACTCTTCCTCCAGCTGACCTGCCCCCCAGCCGGCATAGCCCAGCGTCACCAGCAAGTGATGCGGCTCGCCCTGGCTGCCGACCGCTGCCAGCACATCGCGCGAACTGGTCAGCGCGACTTCAGGGTTGACCTTGAGCGAGGACTGCCACTCACCGGCCGGGCGATGCAGCACGAAACCCCGGTCCAGCTGCACCGGGCCGCCGAAATACACCGGCAAATGCGCCAGCGCAGCTGCTTCGAGCGTAATCTCGATTTTTTCGAACAGACCGGCAAGATCAAGGTCAATCGGACGATTGACGATAATGCCCAGCGCACCGTCCGCATTGTGTTCGCAGATGTAGACGAGGGCGTTGGCAAAATACGGGTCCTGCATCGCCGGCATCGCGATCAGGAAGTTGTCGGTCAGGTTGACGCTATCCATGGGCCGAATTTTAATCGCCGGCGGGTGACAAACCAACACACCCGCCCCCAGCAACGACAAAAAGAACGCAAAAATGCCCTCTGCAACGCATCCCAGCGCCCTGGTCTGGTTCCGCCGCGACCTGCGCACAACCGACCACATTCCGCTCGCCGCCGCGCTCGCCAATGCCGCGACCGTCTATTGCGTCTTCGTTTTCGATAGCGACATTCTCGACCGCCTGCCCAGCCGCCAGGATCGCCGGGTCGAGTTCATCCTCGGCTGCCTGCACGAACTGGCCGCCGCACTCCAGGCACGCGGCGGCGACCTGATTGTCCGGCACGGGCGAGCCACCGAGGAAATTCCAGCGCTCGCGCGGCAGCTAGGCGTTTCCAGCGTCTATGCCGGGCGCGATTACGAACCGGCCGCCAAGCAACGCGATGCCGAAGTCGCCGCCAGCCTCGCCACACAAGGACAGCAACTGCATCTGCTGCGCGACCAGGTAATTTTCGACGGCGACGCCGTGCTGACCCAGGCGGGCCGCCCGTACACCGTATTCACCCCTTACAAAAATGCCTGGTTAAAGCGGTTGACCGTCGCTGATTACGCCTGCGCCGACAGCGCCAGCGACAACGGCCGCCTGCGCCCACCCCCACCCGCCCTGGCCGGACCGCTGCCGGATCTGGCCGGACTTGGCTTTGCCACCACCGACCTGGCACCCCTGGGCATCACGCCCGGAATGAGCGGCGCGCAAACGCTGTGGGCGGATTTCCGGGCCGGACGCATGGCCCGCTACGCACAATTACGCGACTTCCCGGCACTCAAGGGCGTCAGCTACCTGTCGGTACACTTGCGTTTCGGCACCATTTCGCCGCGCGAACTGGTACGTGCCGCGCTCGCTCAGGCCGGCAACGCAGGCGCTGACACCTGGCTCAGCGAGCTGATCTGGCGCGACTTTTATTTCATGATCCTCGACCGCTTTCCTCATGCCGAGCACCGCGCTTTCAAGCCCGAGTACGACGCGATCCACTGGGACGACTGGCCGGAGGGACTGACCGCCTGGCAACAGGGGCGGACCGGCTATCCGCTGGTCGATGCGGCGATGCGCCAGCTGCTGCACAGCGGCTGGATGCACAACCGGCTGCGCATGGTGGTTGCCAGCTTTCTGTGCAAGGACCTGGGGCTCGACTGGCGCCATGGCGAAGCCTGGTTTGCCCGCCAGCTCAACGATTTCGATCTGGCCGCCAACAACGGCGGCTGGCAATGGGCAGCATCAAGCGGCTGCGATGCCCAGCCGTGGTTCCGCATTTTCAATCCGGTGACCCAGTCGGAAAAATTCGATCCCGAAGGCCGCTTCATCCGCCGCTACGTGCCGGAACTGGCCAAAGTGCCGGATAAATACCTGCATGCCCCGTGGAAACTGGCGCGTCGTGATCAGGAAGCACTCGGGGTGATCATCGGGCGCGATTACCCGGCGCCCATCGTCGACCACGCCGCTGCCCGGGAAAAAACCCTGGCCCGCTACGCTGTAGTCAAGAAAGCCGAGGCCGACGCCAGCGAGGCCTGAGCGTCGGGATCGCCAAACCGGCCTTGGCGGAAGCTAAGCCGCAACGACGGCGAAGACAACCCGAGCGATCGAGCAAAAATAGAAAAAGCCGGCTGTTCTTGCGAACAACCGGCTTTTTGAATTTGGTGCTCTGGGCGAGACTCGAACTCGCACACCTTACGGCACTACCCCCTCAAGATAGCGTGTCTACCAATTTCACCACCAGAGCAGATTTGGTGCGTTCTGACGGGATCGAACCGCCGACATTCTCCTTGTAAGGGAGACGCTCTACCAACTGAGCTAAGAACGCATGAGGGCGCGAATTATAGCCACGACTTCTGGTTTTGGCAAGCCACCCGAAAAAATCAGCCCGTACTTGCCGGCAAGCTGCGCATGAAACGTTCCACGTCCTGAAAGCCAACCACCCGCCGCCCTTTGATTTCCTGCCCCTTGGCGTCGAAGAAGATGATTCCGGGCGGACCAAAGAGGCCGAAACGGGCAAGCAAGGCCTTGTCGTCGGCCGAGTTGGCGGTGACATCGGCCTTGAGCAGCGTGAAGCCGGCCAGTCGCGCCTGCACCGCCGGATCGCTGAAGGTGAAGCGCTCCATTTCCTTGCACGAGACGCACCAGTCGGCATAAAAATCGAGCATCACCGGTTTTTGCGCTGCCACCAGGCGGCTCTCCAGCTCGGCCAGCGAACGCACCGGCTCGAACGCCAGTTTGGCGCTTTCGCCGGCGACGGCATTGCCGCCGCGCAGCCCGGCCAGCGGCTGCAGCGGATCGCGGCCACCGGCCAGCGCGCCGATCAGTAGCGCGGCGCCGGCCAGCAGCATCAGGACCCCGATCCCCTTCCAGAAGCGCGGCCAGCCACGGGCGTGCGGCGGCAGCGGGTCGAGGGCGTGCAGGTAGATCGCCGGCACGATCAGCAGCGCGGCCCAGCCGAGCATCTGCGCCACAGCCGGAATCACCGGCGAAATCAGCCACAGCGCGGTTGCCAGCAGGAGCACGCCGAAAGCCTTCTTGACCCCTTCCATCCACGCCCCGCTCTTCGGCAGCAGCGAGCCGCCGAGGGCGCCGACCGCCAGCAACGGCACGCCCATGCCGATGGCCATCGCGAACAATGCCGCGCCGCCGAGTACCGCGTCGCCGGTCTGGCCGATGTAGAGCAGCGCGCCGGCCAGCGGCGCGGCGACGCAGGGGCCGACGATCAGCGCCGACAAGGCGCCCATCAGGAAGACGCCGATACCGCGCCCGCCCTGCAGATGGCCGGACTCCTCCGAGAGCTTGCTCTGCAGCGCAATCGGCAACTGCAATTCGTAGAAGCCGAACATCGAGAACGAAAGGACGACGAAGACCAGCGCGAAACTGCCGAGCACCCAGGGATTCTGCAAGGCCGCCGCGAGCAGGGTGCCGGTCAGGCCGGCAGCGACGCCGGCGGCGGTATAAGTCAGCGCCATGCCCAGCACATAGGCCAGCGCGAGCATGAAGCCGCGTGCATGCGAGGCCTTTTCACCCTGGCCGGCGATGATCCCGGAGAGGATGGGAATCATCGGGAAAACGCAGGGGGTCAAGGACAGCCCCAGCCCGGCGAGGAAGAACAGGCCGAGGTTGGTCCAGAAACCAGCCTGACCGAGCAGAGCGGCGATTTTTCCGCTTTCGTCGCCGTCGACCGTGGCGACATCATTCCCCGCCGCCAGACTGGGGCTGATGGCCGGATCGGGCAGTTCAAGCGCGATTTCCTGGGTTTGCGGCGGATAGCAGACGCCGGCGTCGGCACAGCCCTGCGAGGTGGCGCGCAATTTCAGCGGCAGCGGGCCGGAGGCGTTACGCTCAACCGGGATGCGGATCGCGACCTGCTTGTAGAAGACCTCGACCTTGCCGAAGTTGTCGTCGTTCTTTTCCTTGCCCTTGGGCAGGCTCGGCTCGCCGAGCGTTGCCGCCTCGCCGGCGACGGCAAAACGGAACTTGTCGCGGTAGAGGTAATAGCCCTTGGCGATTTCGTAACGGACTTCGATGGTCTGGCCGTCGAGGGCGCGGGCACTGGCTTTGAAGGCCACCGCCGGGTCGAGGAATTCGTCGGCGTGGGCACTGCCGACAACAAGCGCGCACAGGGCGCAGAGGACAGCGAGGAGGCGCTGGATCATGCCCGGCCTCCGGCCGTCGTTTCATCCGCCACCCATTGCAGGTAGGCCGGCAAGCCGTGACTGACCGGCAGGGCAATGATCTCCGGCACCGCGTAGGGATGCAGTTCGGCGATTCGCGCCTGCAGCGCCGGGTAGGCATCCACGGTCGACTTGCACAGCAGCGGAATTTCGCTGGCCGACTCGACCGCGCCCTGCCAGCGATAAAGCGACTGGACGCGCGGCAGCAGATTGACGCAGGCGGCGAGTTGTTCTTCGACGAGCGCCAGCGCGATGCGGTTGGCGACTTCTTCGTCGGGACAATTGGTGATCACGAGCAAGGTATCCATCGGCAGATTCTACTTGAGCAGGCGGCGGCGGGTCAGGCGCAGGGCAAGGGCGTAGGCTAAGGCGGTGGTCGCCAGCAGCACCATGATGTGCATCAGGGCATCGGCCGGCACCTCGCCGGCGAGCAGCGGCCGCACCAGCGCAACGCCGTGCGCCAGCGGCAGCCAGCTGCCGAGCGTCGCCAGCCAGCCGGGCAACTGCTCGGCGGGAAAGAAGACGCCGGAGATCAGCATCATCGGCGTCACGAACAGCGTGAAGTAGTACATGAAGAAATCGTAGGACGGCGCCAGCGCATTCCAGATCAACCCGAGCGCCGCGAAGCTGAGGCCGAGCAACAGCACCGCCGGCAGCACCCACAGCGCCAGCAGCCCGTGGCTCAGGCCGAGCGCGGCGACCACCGCAAGGATCGCGGCACCCGACAGGCTGGCCTTGCTCGCCGCCCAGACCAGTTCGCCGGCGACCACGTCGGCGAGGCCAAGCGGGGTATTGAGGATCGCATCCCAGGTCTTTTGCACCTGCATCCGCGAAAAGGCCGAGTAAAGCGCCTCGAAGGTTGCGGCATTCATCGTCGAGGCGCAGATCGAGCCACCGGCAAGAAAGGCCAGGTAGGAACTGCCGCCGACTTCCGGCAGCAGGGCGCCGAGGCCGTAGCCGAGGCCGAACAGGTAGATCAACGGATCGGCCAGGTTGCCGAGCACCGAGGGCAGGGCCAGCTTGCGCCAGACCAGAAAATTGCGCTGCCAGACCGGCAACCAGCGGGGCAGCCAGCCGGGCCGGCACCAGACGCGCGGAGCCGAGCGGGGGGGGATTTGCGGAGCAGACATGGCGGCATTTTAGCGCCCCCGCCGCGCAGCCGTCGGGTGCAGTAAAATGCCGTTCTTTGCGCTCTGGATTCTCGGCATGAAAGTACTCGTCACCGGCGCTGCCGGCTTCATCGGCATGACCGCCGCACTGCGCCTGCTGGCGCGCGGCGACGAGGTGGTCGGCATCGACAACCTCAACGACTACTATCCGGTGGCACTCAAGGAAGACCGCCTGCGGCGCCTCGCAGGCCAGCCCGGTTTCCGCTTCATCCGCCTTGACCTGGCCGACCGCGCCGGCATCGCCGAACTCTTCGCCCGCGAAAAGTTTGACCGCGTGGTGCACCTCGCCGCCCAGGCCGGCGTCCGCTACTCGATCCAGAACCCGCACGCCTACGTCGACAGCAATCTGGTTGGCTTCGTGAATATTCTCGAAGGCTGCCGCCACAACGGCGTGCAGCACCTGGTCTATGCCTCCAGCTCCAGCGTCTATGGCGGCAACGCCAAGATGCCCTTCTCCGAGCACGACAGCGTCGACCACCCGGTCAGCCTCTACGCCGCGACCAAAAAGGCCAACGAACTGATGGCGCATACCTACAGCCATCTCTACGGCCTGCCGACCACCGGTCTGCGCTTCTTCACCGTTTATGGCCCGTGGGGCCGCCCGGACATGGCGCCCTTCCTGTTTGCCGGCGCCATCCTGCGCGGCGAGCCGATCAAGGTCTTCAACCACGGCCACATGAAGCGTGACTTCACCTACATCGACGACATCGTCGAAGGCGTGGTCCGCGTCCTCGACCGCAGTGCCACCGCCGACGCCGGCTACGACCCGCTCTCGGCCGATCCGGCCTGCAGCAACGTACCCTACCGGGTGTTCAACATCGGCAACAGCGACCCGGTGCCGTTGATGGACTTCATCGGCGCCATCGAAGCCGCCACCGGCCGCGAAGCCGAAAAAATCTTCCTACCGATGCAGGATGGCGACGTTCCCGCCACCTACGCCGACACCGAACTGCTCGACGCCTGGGTCGGCTTCGCCCCGGCGACTCCGATCGGCGAAGGCGTCGCCCGCTTCGTCGCCTGGTACCGCGATTACTACAAAATTTAGTGCTGAGCGATAGCAAGCAGCCCCCTCTCCTCAAACCCCTCATTCCTAAAAGCTGACAACCAACATGTGCGGCATCGTAGCGGCGGCAGCCACCAGCAATATTGTCCCGGTCCTCGTCGAGGGCCTGCGCAAACTTGAATACCGTGGCTATGACTCGGCCGGGATCGCAGTGCTCGGGGCTGCCGGCGTCGAGCGCGTGCGCTCGGTCGGTCGCGTCGCCGAACTGGCCGCCGCCGCCGCGCAGACCACCGCCAGCACCGGCATCGCCCATACCCGCTGGGCGACGCACGGCGTACCCTGCGAGCGGAACGCCCACCCGCACGTTTCCGGCCCGGTGGCGGTGGTGCACAACGGGATCATCGAGAACTACGAGGCGCTGCGCGAGGAATTGAGCGCACTGGGCTACGTCTTCACCTCGGACACCGATACCGAAAGCATCGCCCACCTGCTCGAAGCGACGCTGCAAGGCGAGCCCGACCTCTTCCGTGCCGTGCAGCAGGTCTGCCGCCGCCTGGTCGGCGCCTACGCGATTGCGGTGATCGACCAGCGCCAGCCGGGCAAGGTGGTCGTCGCCCGCGAAGGTTCGCCGCTGCTGCTCGGCGTTTCCGAGCAAGGCAATTACGCCGCTTCCGACGCCTCGGCGCTGCTGCAGGTGACGCGCAACATGGTCTATCTGGAAAACGGCGATGTCGCCGAGTTGACCGTAGACGGCGTGCGCATCGCCCGCCTCGACGGTAGCCCGGTCGAGCGGCCGGTGCATGTCTCGCAGCTCTCGGCAGCGGCGGTCGAACTCGGTAGCTACCAGCACTACATGCAGAAGGAAATCTTCGAGCAGCCGGAAGCGCTGGCCAATACGCTGGAACTGGTCGGCGGCAGCCGCAGCATCCAGCCCGGCATGCTCGGCGCTGCCGCCGGCGAACTCCTCGCCGAGGTCGATTCGGTGCTGATCCTCGCCTGCGGCACCAGCGCCCATTCGGGGCAGACCGCCCGCTACTGGCTCGAAGCGCTGGCCGGCATCCCGTGCACCGTCGAAATCGCCAGCGAATACCGCTACCGTCTGTCGGTGCCCAACCCACGCCAGCTGGTGGTGGCGATTTCGCAATCCGGCGAAACCGCCGACACGCTGGCTGCGCTGCGCCACGCCAAGGCGCTCGGCCACGCGCGCACGTTGGCAATCTGCAACGTGCCGGAATCGGCCATCGTGCGCGAATCGGCGCTGCGCTTCATCACCCGCGCCGGCCCCGAAATCGGCGTCGCCTCGACCAAGGCCTTCACCACCCAGCTGGCCGCACTGTTCCTGCTCACCCTGGTGCTGGCCAAGCTGCGCGGCCGCCTCGATGCCGCGCAGGAGGCTCGCCACCTCGAACAACTGCGCCACCTGCCGGTCGCGGTCAACAAGGTGCTGGCGCTCGAAAGCGAGATTGCCGCCTGGGCCAAGCGCTTCGCCAACAAACAGCACGCCCTCTTCCTCGGACGCGGCCGGCACTACCCGATTGCCCTCGAAGGCGCGCTCAAGCTCAAGGAAATTTCCTACATCCACGCCGAAGCCTACCCCGCCGGCGAACTCAAGCACGGCCCGCTGGCGCTGGTCGACGCCGAAATGCCGGTGGTGTCGGTGGCGCCCAACGACCAGCTACTCGACAAGCTCAAGTCCAACCTCAAGGAAGTCGAAGCGCGTGGCGGCGAACTCTACGTCTTTGCCGACGCCGACGCCGAAATCCCGGCCTCGCCCAGCGTGCACATGCTGCGCCTGCCCGAACACTACGGCGAACTGTCGCCGATCCTGCACGTCATCCCGCTGCAACTCCTCGCCTACCACGCCGCACTGGTCAAGGGTACCGATGTGGACAAGCCGCGTAACCTGGCCAAATCGGTCACGGTGGAATAAATGGCCACCTATGCCATCGGCGACATCCAGGGCTGCTATGACTCGCTGCAGCGATTGCTCGAACGCTGTGCCTTCGACCCGGCGCAGGACCGCCTGTGGCTGGTCGGCGACCTGGTCAATCGCGGCCCCAAATCGCTGGAAACCCTGCGCCTGATCAAGTCGCTCGGCCCGGCGGCGCTGACCGTGCTCGGCAACCACGACCTCTACCTCTTGATGCAGAGCGAAGGCGGCGCCCGCTTCCGCGCCAAGGACGACACCCTGCAACCCATCCTCGACGCCCCCGACCGCGAGGAGTTGCTGACCTGGCTGCGCCAGCAGCGCCTGTGCCACGTCGAAGGCGACTACTGCCTGGTGCACGCCGGCCTGCTGCCGCAATGGAGCATCGCCCGCGCCCGCGAACTCGCTGCTGAAGTCGAAGCCGCGCTGCAAGGCCGGGACTGGCGCGAATTCATGCACAACCTGTGGGGCAGCGACCCGGCCGGCTGGTCCGACGATCTCGCCGGCTGGCCGCGCCTGCGCGCCATCGTCAACGCGATGACCCGGATGCGCTTCTGCACCCCGGAAGGGATCATGGAATTCCACACCAAAGGCGAAACCACCCAGGCCCCGGCCGGGCATCTCCCGTGGTTCGAAGTCCCCGGCCGAATCAGCGCCGAATCGGTACTGGTCACCGGCCACTGGTCGGCGCTCGGCCTCAAACTCACCCCCAACCTGCTCGCCCTCGACTCCGGCTGCCTGTGGGGCGGGCACCTCACCGCGCTGCGGCTGGAAGACCGGGTGGTATTCCAGGTCGACTGCTCGCCGGGGGAGGCGCAGCCTTTACGGTGAAGGGGAGCCACGGTCGACGTGGTTTTGGTGGGCTTTTTCGGGGTTTTGTGCGTTGACCGTAGAAAAGCACGTCTTGGCTGGGATAGCAGCCAAGCACCCGGCGCCGCCGGTTTGGTCATCCTGACAGGGAGTTCTTTGGATTGATGGCTGGTTTCCGCGCCTGACGCGCGGGCGTACTTTCTTTTGCTTCGCCAAAAGAAAGTAGCCAAAGAAAAGGCGACCCAGGCTACGCGGTCGGCTACGCCGACTCCCCTGCGCTACTCGAACCCGGCGGGGGCTGCGGAACTCGGCCCTGCGGGCCTCAAACAGTCCTCGCCCTTTTTCCGCCGGCTTCTGCGTTGCTCGGCGCTCCACATGGGGAAAACGGCGTCACAGGCTGAAATGCACTGCGATTAAATTTTTTACGGTCGACAGGGAAAATGGGGCGTTTTCTTGGTCAGCCATGGCAAATCTGCGCTCATGCGAAAGAGCATTTGCCATGGACCAGCATCACTGCCGCATGTATGCTCAATGGGATTTTTAAGGCGACGGTCAAGATCATGGTCCGTCCTCCATTTTCCTTTGGAACCCTCAGCATGAATATTTCCGCACTCGAATCAGCATACCAAACCAATCAAGTTGCGCAGGCTATATGCGATCACATGGCAAACCGAGACAAAAATCAAACCGAAACCAAGCTTCATCGAATGCTTACACACCTACAAAATGATGGCTTCGACTTTAAGCGTGGCGACGTCATTGGGGCCTTTCGTTTGCTTGAGAATGTCGGGTGCGGGAAATACGTTGAGGGCCGGCACGGTTGGCCATCACGTTTTGTATGGATGACAAAAAGCCTTCTCGTCTCCTCGGCAGCTAAGGGCCAAGAACCGCCCATACATGAAGCAACACCAGACTGTGACAACGACTCTGCTGAAGACATTGAATTTATTGAACATTCTTTTGTACTTCGGCCAGATATCCCGATTTCCTTTGAGCTGCCAGCAGACCTCACTGAATACGAAGCATCGCGTATTGCCGCATTTATCAAAACTCTGCCATTCGGAGAACACTAATCTACGAAAATGGGCACAGACCACGGTTTTCACCGGACCTGCAAACCGCCCATTTTCAGCGTCGACCGTAAAACAGAGACGGTTTGCCCCTGCCCTCTGCGGCGTCGAGCAGCGCAGAGCACCCGGCGCAGCCGGGCGCCGCAGTGGGCGCGCCTTCTTTTGGCTACTTTTCTTGGCAAGACAAGAAAAGTACGCCCGCCGGTCAACGGCGGAAAACAGCGCCAATTCAGATAAAAACCGCCGGCAAACCTCAGGCCCAGCAACCGCTCCCCCGCCCCCACGGTCAACCCACAGAAAAAACAGAGGACAGACCTCGGTTTTTGCTGGCCCTAAAAAATGATCCATTTTCTGCGTCGACCGTAGCCGCGACGACGCCGGCACCCACCCACCAACAAAAACGGCACCCGCAGGTGCCGTTTTCAAATAGCCTCGCCGCGAAGGCAGGCCGGCGCGGCGTTTAGCGTCCGTCCTTGATCAGGCGCCCGGAGGTCGGCTGGATCGGCCGGGCGTTGTTGCGGTAGAGGCGGCCGAAGATGTTGATCTGTTCCTGCGAGACCTGCACCGGTTGCTTGAGCACCAGCCACAGCACGCCTTCGCTGCACGGCGGGGTGGTCAGCGAGCCCATGTAGGTGTAGTAACCACGGGCGGCGGGGAGCAGGTTGTTGAGGTCGACGGTGGCGGCCGGGTGTTCAACCGGCATGTTTTTATCCAGCGGCATGTGGTTCCACAGCGTCTGGATGAAGGGGTTTTCGACGCCGGGTTCCATCAGCACGGCAACCACCGCCAGTTGGCCGTCGTCGGACTTGTGCACCAGATGTGCAACCATCGCGAAGCTCTTGCCCTGGACGCGCTCTTCCGACGGTTTGTGGAAGTGGAACTGGAGCAGCGAGTAGGTTTTGCCGCCGAGGGTGATCTGGCCCTGCGTGCCGGGTTCGACCTGGATGGTATGACCGTTGTCGACGATCTTGAAGCGGCCGGGGCGGTAATCGAACTGGATCGCTTCGAGGTCGACCTTGATGCCGTCGCGGATGTCGATCGGCGACTGGCGCTGGCCGCTGGCGCAGAGTTTGTTCTTCGGATCAAGCTTGGCCCAGTTGTCGGGCGCGCCTTCGCCTTCATAGGCCCAATGGATGTGCGCGTGCTCGTGCGCGGCCTTGGCGGCATGGGCATCCGCTTCGGGCTTTTTCGGGCGCGGTTTGGGCGCCGGGTTGACGATGGTTTTGACCACCGGCTCTGGAGTGTGCACGGTCTTCTTTTCTGCTTCGGCATTTTCTACAGTTTTGATCACCGGAGCCGGTGTTGCCTTGGCCAGCTCCTTCTTGATCACCGCATCGTTGGCTTCCTTGAGCTTGCTGGTGGTCTCGTTGGCCTTTTGCGCGACTTCGGCGGCCCCTTCCTTGGGCGGGCGGCAGACTTCGCGCAGCACCTTGTCGTCAAGGGTGCCGCTGCGTACCGGCATTGCCGAGCCGTTAACCTCTTCGTCGCGCAGGACTTCGCTTTCGTTCTTTTTGTAAACCCGGCGCAACGTCGAGGCGCTGCGGCTGGCGCAGTCGTACTTGGTCAGGGCTTCGATGACCCGGTAGTTGCCGCCGCTTTTGAGGTCGGGCAGTTCCTTTTCCAGGACCACGCGGCCGGTGGCCTGCACGGTGGTGCCTTCGCGCTTGATGCTGGTGCGATCAAGTTCGATGCGTTTGCCGGGCTCGGTGGTGATGCTTTGCCAGGTCGGCGCAGCAAGGACAACGGAATTAGCCAGCAAGCTGCCGACGGCGAGGGCAATCAGGGACAGGCGCATGATCTAGACCTTTTTGTTTTTGTGCGGATAGCCGCAGGGAGTATCTGATTTCGGCTTGGCGGAGAAAATCTTGAACGCTTTTCGCCGGAGGCCGCTGCTTCCTTGCATTTTGCCTGTCTTTCCAGTAACTTGCAGCCCTCTCGTTAGGGGTGTCCGGGCGCTTCCGGGCTGAGAAATACCCTTGGAACCTGATCGGGTCATGCCGGCGCAGGAAAACGAGCCGTCGAACTTTCGTCGCTCCTTGCCCGTCCTAGCTCGCTGTAATTCAATGCATGGAGCACACATGAACGCCAAAGACAGCTTCGTCGCCGCCAACGCCCAGGTCGACGAAGCGGCCATCCAGCCGCTGCCCAATTCCCGCAAGATCTACGTCGAAGGCTCGCGCCCGGACCTGCAGGTACCGATGCGCGAAATCAGCCAGGCCGACACGCCGACCGCTTTTGGCGGCGAGAAGAACCCACCGATTTTCGTTTATGACTGTTCCGGCCCCTATACCGACCCGGCCGCGAAGATCGACATCCGCTCCGGCCTGCCGGCCCTGCGTGCCCAGTGGATCGAAGAACGCAACGACACCGAGGAACTGCCGGACCTGAGTTCCGAGTTCGGCCGCCAGCGCGCTGCCGACAAGGCGCTCGACGAACTGCGCTTCCCCGGCCTGCACCGCAAGCCGCGCCGCGCCAAGGCTGGCGCCAATGTGTCGCAGATGCACTATGCACGCAAGGGCATCATCACGCCGGAAATGGAATATGTCGCGATCCGCGAGAACCTGAACCGCCGCGCCTATATCGAATCGCTGCGGTCGACCGGCCCGACCGGCGAAAAAATGGCCAAGCTGCTTGGCCGCCAGCACCCCGGCCAGAATTTTGGCGCCAGCATCCCGGAAGAAATCACCCCGGAATTCGTCCGCAGCGAAATCGCCCGTGGCCGCGCCATCATCCCGAACAACATCAACCACCCGGAAAGCGAGCCGATGATCATCGGCCGCAACTTCCTCACCAAGATCAACGCCAACATCGGCAACTCGGCGCTCGGCTCCAGCATTCAGGAAGAAGTCGAGAAGATGACCTGGTCGATCCGCTGGGGCGGTGACACAGTGATGGACCTGTCGACCGGCAAGAACATCCACGAAACCCGCGAGTGGATCATCCGCAACAGCCCGGTGCCGATCGGCACGGTGCCGATCTACCAGGCGCTGGAGAAGGTTAACGGCAAGGCGGAAGACCTGACCTGGGAAATCTTCCGCGACACGCTGATCGAACAGGCCGAACAGGGCGTCGACTACTTCACCATCCATGCCGGCGTACTGCTGCGCTACATCCCGATGACCGCCAACCGGATGACCGGCATTGTTTCGCGTGGCGGCTCGATCATGGCCAAGTGGTGCCTGGCGCACCACAAGGAAAGCTTCCTCTACACGCATTTCGAGGAAATCTGCGAAATCATGAAGGCCTACGACGTGGCCTTCAGTCTCGGCGACGGCCTGCGTCCCGGCTCGATCTACGATGCCAACGACGAGGCGCAACTCGGCGAACTGAAGACGCTGGGCGAACTGACCGAAATCGCCTGGAAGCACGACGTACAGACCATCATCGAAGGTCCGGGCCACGTGCCGATGCACCTGATCAAGGAAAACATGGACCTGCAGCTCGAATACTGCAAGGAAGCCCCGTTCTACACCCTGGGCCCGCTGACCACCGACATCGCGCCGGGTTACGACCACATCACCAGCGGCATCGGTGCCGCGATGATCGGCTGGTACGGCACCGCGATGCTCTGCTACGTCACGCCCAAGGAACACCTGGGTCTGCCGGACAAGGACGACGTCAAGGAAGGCATCATCACCTACAAGCTGGCTGCCCACGCCGCCGATCTGGCCAAGGGCCACCCCGGCGCGCAGATCCGCGACAACGCGCTGTCCAAGGCACGCTACGAGTTCCGCTGGGATGACCAGTTCAACCTCGGCCTCGACCCGGACAAGGCGCGTGAATTCCACGACGAAACCCTGCCCAAGGAATCGGCCAAGGTCGCCCACTTCTGCTCGATGTGCGGCCCGCACTTCTGCTCGATGAAGATCACCCAGGACGTGCGCGACTTCGCGGCCAAGCAGGGCATCGGCGAAAGCGAAGCACTGGAAAAAGGGATGGAAGCCAAGGCCGTCGAGTTCGTGAAGACCGGCGCCGAGATTTACCACAAGGTTTGATTACTGACCGCGCTCGGCCGGCTTGACACGGTCGACCGGCCAGAATCCGAAAAACGGCGGGCGATCACCCCGCCGTTTTTGTTTTACCCTTGCGCCTCATGGATAGCCTGCTCACTTCTGCCCAATTGCTCCCTTTCCTCGCCGCGTCGATGTTGCTGACGCTGGCGCCGGGGCCCGACAACCTGCTGGTGCTGAGCCTGGGGATTGCCCGCGGCCGGCGTCACGGCATGGCCTTCGGTCTCGGCTGCGCGGCCGGCTGCATCAACCACACGCTGCTTGCGGCGCTTGGCGTCGGCGCGTTGATCGTTGCCTCGGAAGCTGCTTTTACCGCCTTGCGCGTCGCCGGCGGGCTCTACCTGCTGTGGCTGGGGCTCAAGGCGATCCGCCATGCCGCCCCGGCCCGGCCGGGCGAGCCGGCGGCAGGCCGCGGCGAGAGCTGTGCCCGGCTGTTCCGGCGCGGGCTGCTAGCGAGCGCGATCAATCCCAAGGTGGTGTTGTTCTTCCTCGCCTTCCTGCCGCAGTTCGTCGCTCCCGGGCGCGGCAACGCCGGCTGGCAGATCGCCCAGCTGGGGGTGGTCTTCATGCTTCAGGCGGCGCTGGTGCTGGCGCTGATCGGGGCCTTTGCCGGCGTGCTCGGCGAGCGCCTGGCCCGCCGTCCCGGCGTTTCGCTGTGGCTGGAGCGGATCGCCGGCGGCGTCTTCGTGCTGCTTGGCGCCCGTCTGCTGACCGGGCGTTGAACATGGACTGCCGTCCCGGCTGCGGCGCCTGCTGCATTGCCCCGTCGATTTCCTCGCTGGCCAAGCCGGCTGGCGTGCCTTGCCGGCATCTCGATGGCGAACTGCGCTGCCAGATCTTTGGCCGGCCGGAGCGGCCAGCCTGCTGCGGCGGCTTGCAACCCTCGCCGGAAATGTGCGGCGAAACCCGCGAGCAGGCCTTGCTCTGGTTGCAGACGCTGGAAGACCAGACCCGCCCGCAATAGTAGAATGCCGCCTCTTGCCTCTTGCGGCAGCTTCTGGACGCCTCTGTTGTGGACCCGCTTCTTCTTTTCAAGGCCTTGATTCTCGGTATTGTCGAGGGCCTCACCGAATTTCTCCCGATCTCTTCGACCGGCCACCTGATTCTGGCCGGCGACCTGCTCGACTTCAACGACGAGCGCGGCAAGCTGTTCGAAATCGTGATCCAGTCCGGCGCGATTCTGGCGGTGGTCTGGGAATACCGCGCCCGCCTCGGCCGCGTTGCCGGCGGCTTGCTGCGCGGCGAAGTCGCGGCGCAGCGCTTCATCCTCAACCTGTTCATCGCTTTCCTGCCGCTGGCCTCGCTCGGCCTGCTCTTCGGCAAGGCAATCAAGGCCCACCTGTTCAACCCGCTGGCGGTGGCGACCACCTTCATCCTCGGGGCATTGGTGATCCTGTGGGCGGAAAAGCGGCAGCATCGCATCCGTATCGACAGCGTCGAGGAGATGCGTCCCGGCGATGCGCTCAAGCTCGGCATCGCCCAGGCGTTCGCGCTGATCCCCGGCACCTCGCGCTCGGGTGCGACGATCATCGGCGGCCTGCTGTTTGGCCTGTCGCGGCAGGCGGCCACCGAGTTCTCCTTCTTCCTGGCGATCCCGACCCTGGGCGTGGCCACGGTCTACCAGTTGTACAAGGAGCGGGCGCTGCTTTCGGCCGACGACCTCGGGATGTGGGCGGTCGGCTTCGTCTCGGCCTTCGTCTCGGCCTTCCTCTGCGTCCGCTGGCTGCTGCGCTACATCTCCAGCCACGATTTCACGATCTTTGCCTGGTATCGCATCGTCTTCGGCGTGGTCGTCTTTGCCACCGCGCATTTCGGCTGGGTGCAATGGACGGCACATTGAGTTCACCGGCCTCCACCGGGTTGCGCACGCCGGGCATCCTCTACCTGCACGGTTTCTGCTCGTCGCCGGCATCATGGAAGGCGCGCCTGCTCGGTGAGGAAATGGCCCGTCGCGGCTTGGCCGGGCACTACCTGTGCCCGCAGCTGTCGCCAATCCCGGCGCAGGCACTGGCCGAGGTCTCGGTACTGATCGAACACACCCTGGCGGCCGGCGGCCCCGGCGCTCGCCTGACCCTGGTCGGTTCCTCGCTCGGCGGCCACTACGCGACCTGTCTGGGCGAAAAATACGGGCTCGATGCGGTGTTGATCAACCCGGCCACGGTCGACCGGCTGGATGTGCAGAAATTCGTCGGCGAACACCACAACTACCACAGCGGCGAACGCTTCGAGTTCACCGCCGAACATGCGGCGCAACTGCGCGCGCAGGTTTGCCGGCCGACGCCGGAACGCTACTGGCTCTGGCTGGAACAGGGCGACGAAGTGCTCGACTGGCGCGATGCCGCCGAATTCTGGGCCGGCTGCCGTCAGAGCATCCTGCCCGGCGGCGATCACAGCTTTGTCCGCTTTCCCGAGTTTCTGCCGCAACTCATTGAATTTTGCGGGATATAATCCAAAGATGAATGTATTGTTTGAAGAAGACGGCGGGTTCAAGGCCGGCAGTGTGATGGCCGACAACGACGCCTCGTTGCAGGTCGAAATGCCCTCGGGCAAGCGCAGCAAGATCAAGGCAGCCACCGTGCTGCTGCGGTTTGAAAAACCCTCGCCGACGCAGTTGCTCGAACAGGCAACGCCGCTGGCCGAGGAAATCGAAGCGGACTTCCTCTGGGAGTGTGTCAGCGATGGCGAATTTTCTTTTCTTGATTTTGCCCGAGACTACTACGGACACGAGCCCTCGTCGGTCGAAGCGACGGCGGTCCTGCTTGCCCTGCACGCAGCGCCGGTCTACTTCCACCGCAAAGGCAAGGGGCGCTTCCGCAAAGCCCCGGCCGACATCCTTGCCGCCGCTCTGGCAAATCTTGAAAAAAAGCGTCAGCAAGCGCTCGCGATGGAAGGCTGGCTTGCTGCGCTGAAGGAGTTCCGCCTGCCGCCGGAAATCGCGGCGATCACCGACGCGCTGCTCTACGCGCCGGACCGCAACAAGCCCGAAACCAAAGCCTTCGAAACCGCCTGCGCAGAAACCGGGCTGACCGCGCCACAGCTGCTGTTCAAGTGCGGCGCGATCAAGTCGCCTTATTACCTGCACTACAAGCGCTTCCTGCGCGAGCAGTTTCCCAAGGGCACCGCCTTCCCGGCACTTGAGGCGCCCGGCCTGCCTGCCGACCTGCCGCGTTCGGAAGTGCGTGCCTTCTCGATCGACGATGCCAACACCACCGAGATCGACGATGCGCTGTCGGTGACCTGGCTGCCCGACGGCGGCAGCCGCATCGGCATCCACATCGCCGCACCCGGACTGGCCATCGAACACGGCTCGCCGCTCGACGGCGTCGCCCGCGCCCGCTTGTCCACGGTCTACATGCCCGGCAACAAGATCACCATGCTGCCCGACGCGGTGGTGCAGAACTACACCCTGGCCGGCGGCGTCGATTGCCCGGCGGTGTCGCTGTATCTCACGGTCGACGCGCAAAAACAGGTGATTTCGCACGAATCGCGGGTCGAGATCGTGCATATCGCGGCCAACCTGCGCCATCACGAGGTCGAGCCCTGGTTCAATGCCGAAACCGTCGGCGGGCCGCTCCCCGAGCAGCCGTTCAAGGACGAGTTGCTCCACCTGTGGCACTTCGCCAACGCCTGCGAGGCACGGCGCGGCAAGCCGTCGGCGGTGCAGGGGGTGAACGACTACAACTTCGCCATCGTCGGTGATCTGGCCGATCCGGAAAGCTGCCGCGTCGAGATCAGCGAACGCAAGCGCGGCAGCCCGCTCGACAAGCTGGTCGCCGAACTGATGATTGTCGCCAACTCGACCTGGGGTGGGCTGCTTGCCGAAAAGAACGTCGCCTGCCTCTACCGCGCCCAGACCGGCGGCAAGGTGCGGATGACCACCTCGCCGCTGCCGCACGAAGGCCTCGGTGTGCCGCAATACGCGTGGATGACCTCGCCGCTGCGCCGCTACTGCGACCTGGTCAACCAATGGCAATTGATCGCCTGCCTGCAGGGACAGCCACCGGCCTTTGCCCAGCGTTCGGCCGAGTTGTTTGCGGCAATGCGCGACTTTGAAATCACCTACGCCGGCTACGCCGACTTCCAGCGCCTGATGGAGCGCTACTGGTGCCTGCGCTGGCTGCAGCAGGAAGGCGTAGACAGCATTGCTGCAACCGTACGCCGCGAACAGCTGGTCAAGCTCGACCGCCTGCCGCTGCTGCTGCGCGTGCCTTCGCTGCCGTCCGGCCTGCTGCCCGGCGCGCGGGTGCAGCTGGCGGTCGAGGCCATCGACCTGCTGGCGCCGGAAGTCAGCTGCCGTTTTGTCGAACTGCTCGACGCCGGTTCGGCCGATGCCGCCGCAGCCTTTGCCGACGAACTCGACGAGAGCGAAGGGGAAGGCGATGCGGAGAACGTCGATGGCGACCCGGCGGAAGCCGCTGGGGAGAAAGCAGCCGGAGCGTCGGCGGAGGAGTCGGCAGCGTGAAGTTGAACCTGCCGGGCTGGCAGCACTGGTGGTCGCCCGAACGCCGTCTGGGGACGGCGCTGGCGATTTCCTTGCTCGCCCATACCGCCTTGCTGATGCTGCATTTCACCCAGCCCGACCTGGCGCGTTCGATGCGCGACAAGGCGATGGACATCGTGCTGGTCAACGCCAAGGGCCAGCGCAAGCCGGCCGACGCGCAAGCGCTGGCGCAGGCCAGCCTCGACGGCGGCGGCAATGAGGACAGCGAGCGGCGGGCCAAGACACCGCTGCCGGCCAGTGCGCAGAAAAGCGCCGGCAACGACCTGCAGCAGATGCAGAAGCGGGTGCAGCAACTCGAACGTGAGCAGAAAAAGCTGATGACCCAGGCCAAGGCCCCGGTCAGCGTCAGCAAGGGTGAGCGCCGTGACGAGCAGCCGCAGCCGGCACCGGTGCTGTCCGGCCTCGACCTGGCCGAAACGGCCAAGGCGATGGCCCGGCTGGAAGCCGAAATCGGCAAGGCCACCGACGAATACAACAAGCGCCCGCGCAAGAAAAACATCGGCATCCGCACCAGCGAATACCGCTTCGCGCAGTACCTTGAAGACTGGCGACAGAAAGTCGAGCGGGTCGGCACGCTGAATTACCCGCCGGAAGCACGCGGCAAATTGTACGGTTCGCTGGTGTTGACCGTGTCGCTCGCCGCCGACGGCCGGGTTCAAACCATCGAGATCAACCGTTCGTCGGGCTACAAGGTGCTCGATGATGCCGCCCGCCGCATCGTCCAGCTGGCCTCGCCGTATTCGCCCTTCCCGCCAGACATCCGGCGCGATACCGATGTGCTGGAAATCACCCGCACCTGGCACTTCAGCCAGGGCGACCAGCTCTCTGCCCGCTAACCCCCTGCCCACAAGCCTGGCCATGACCGACCTCTACTGCGTTTTCGGCAACCCGATTGCCCACTCCAAATCGCCGGCGATCCACAGCGCCTTTGCTGCGGCGACCAGCCAGGACTTGCGCTACGAGGCCCGGCTGGCACCGCTGGATGGTTTTGCCGCCAGCGTTGCCGAGTTCGTCGCCGGCGGCGGGCGTGGCGCCAACGTCACGGTGCCGTTCAAGGAAGAGGCCTTCCGCCTGTGCACCCGACGCAGCGCACGCGCCGAACTGGCCGGAGCAGTCAACACCCTGAATTTTGCCGACGGCGAGATCGTCGGCGACAACACCGACGGTGCCGGCCTGGTCCGCGACATCGTCGCCAACCTTGGCGTCGCCCTCGCCGGTCGCCGGGTCCTGCTGCTCGGCGCCGGCGGTGCCGCGCGCGGGGTGATCGAGCCGCTGCTCGGCGAACGTCCGCAGTCCCTGACGATTGCCAACCGCAGCGCCGACAAGGCCGAACTGCTGGCGGAAATCTTCCAAAAGAACGCGTCGACCGTGAATGCCACGGTCAACGGCGGAAATTACGAAAAACTCGCCGGCCACCGTTTCGACGTGGTGATCAACGCCACCTCGGCCAGCCTTGCCGGCGCCAGCCTGCCGCTGCCACCCGACCTGTTCGCCGCCGGCAGCCTGGCCTATGACATGATGTACGGCAAAGGCGAAACACCCTTCCTGGCGCTCGCCCGTAGCCAGGGTGCAGCACGCTCCGCCGATGGCCTGGGCATGCTGGTCGAACAGGCGGCCGAAGCCTTCCGCCTGTGGCGCGGCGTCCGCCCGGTCACTGCCGGCGTGCTTGCCAACCTGCGCGCCACGCTCGCCGCATGAAGCTGCTCGGCCGCTGGCTGCGCCGGGGGCTGCTGGCGCTGCTCGTGCTTTTCCTGCTCTGGCAGCTGTGGCTGCTCGGCTGGGTGCTGTTCTGGGGCAGCTTCAACCCCGGCTCGACCCGCTTCATGGAAATCCGCCTGGCCGAATTGCGCGAGAAGAATCCACAGGCGCAGCTGCAGCAGCAGTGGGTGCCCTACGAGCGGATTTCACCGCAGCTGAAGCGGGCGATCATCGCCTCGGAAGACGCCAAGTTCGTCGATCACGAAGGCTTCGACTGGGACGGGATGCAGAAGGCGCTGGAGAAAAACCAGAAAAAGGGCAAGCCGGTCGCCGGCGGTTCGACCATCAGCCAGCAACTGGCAAAAAATCTTTTCCTCAGTCCGACCAAGTCTTACCTGCGCAAGGCCGAAGAGGCGATCATCACGCTGATGCTGGAAAGTCTGTGGAGCAAGCGGCGGATTTTCGAGGTTTATCTCAACGTGATCGAATGGGGTAACGGCATTTTCGGCGCCGAAGCTGCCGCCCGCCATTACTACGGCAGCAGCGCCGCCCAGCTCGGCCCGGAACAGGCGGCCCGGCTCGCCGGCATGGTCCCCAACCCGCGCTATTACGACCGCAACCGCAACGCGCCGGGGCTGGCCAAAAAGACCGCGATCATTCTCGGACGGATGCCGGCAGCGGAGATTCCGTAACGCGGCCCGGCCAAGCGCCAGTCGCCAGCAGAAAACCGGGGCGGTCAGCGATGCAGAAAAAAAAGGGGGGGGTTGGTGGAGGGGGAAGGATTCGAACCTTCGAAGGCAGTGCCGTCAGATTTACAGTCTGATCCCTTTGACCGCTCGGGAACCCCTCCACGGGGCAGTGCCGATAAAAATGCCAACAGAGACGGCTGTTGGCAAGGATAGGCAGCTGGTGGACCGAAGGAGGATCGAACTCCCGACCTCCGCATTGCGAACGCGGCGCTCTCCCAGCTGAGCTATCGGCCCATGCCCGCCATTATAGCGTTGTCGGCACCGCCTTGAGAAGCCCGCCGCGCAAGGAACTCGGCAATTCCGCAGCACCCCGGGCTTGACCGGCGCCGGGCTGCCGGTTAAATTAATGACCGACAAGTCATTAATTGCTTATGAATTTCCCGCTTCCTTCCCTTCGCAAGCGCCGCAAAGAAGCGCGTCCGGCCGAATTGCTCGCGGCCGCGCTCGACCTGTTTGTCGCCCGCGGCTTTGCCGCCACCCGCCTTGAAGACGTGGCCGCGCAGGCGGGGGTCTCGAAGGGCACCCTGTACCTCTACTTCGAAAACAAAGAAGCTTTGTTCAAGGCGGTGATCCGCGAAGGCATCGTGCCGGTACTGGTCGAAAACGAGGAAATTGCCGCCCGTCATCAGGGCTCAGCCTTCGACTTGCTGAAAAAGCTGCTCGACAACTGGTGGACCAAGATCGGCCAGACAGCTTATGCCGGCATCCCCAAGCTGATGGTTGCCGAAGCCACCAACTTTCCGGAAGTGGCGCAGTTCTACTTCGAGCAGGTGATCAGCCGGGGCCGGGCACTGCTCGGTGCGGCACTGCGTCGGGGCATGGCCAGCGGCGAGTTTCGCGAGATGGATGTCGAGATCGCCATCGACGTGATCATCGCGCCGGTGCTGATGCTGCTGATCTGGCAGCACTCCTTCGGTTGTTGCGCCGGTTGTCAGCACGATCCGCAACAATATCTACAACTTCATATGGATCTCCTGCAGCAGGGGCTGTTGCGGAGTCAGGTATAATCGCCTTTTGTCGGAACTAAAATATTAGTATCTGCTAATATAAAGCCTGCGGAGACCCACATGAATACCGAGCAAGCGCGCTTCAACATGATCGAACAGCAGATCCGGCCCTGGGAGGTTCTGGATCCACGTGTTCTCGACCTGCTTTTCGTCGTCAAGCGCGAGGACTTTGTCCCTGCCGCCCACCGCAACCTGGCCTTTGCCGATATGGAACTGCCCCTGGCCGCCGGTCAGGTAATGCTGGCCCCGAAGATGGAAGCCAAGCTGTTGCAGGAACTGGCCATCAAGAAAGGCGACAAGGTTCTCGAAATCGGTACCGGCAGCGGTTACATGGCTGCCCTGCTGGCCGCCCACGCCGATCACGTCGTGACCGTCGAGTCGCGTCCCGAACTGGCCGATATGGCACGCGCCAACCTTGAGCGCGCCGGCATCGCCAATGTCAGCGTTGAAACCGGCGACGGTGCCAATGGCTGGGCTGCCCGCGGTCCTTACGATGCGATTGTGCTGTCCGGCGCCGTACCCGCGATTCCGGCCAGCATCCTCAAGCAGTTGCGTGTCGGCGGCCGTCTGGCGGCCGTGGTCGGCAGCGCACCGGTCATGGAAGCGCAACTGGTGACCTGCACCGGCGAAGGCGTTTTCAACACGGTCAACCTGTTTGAAACGGTAATTCCGTCGCTCGACGGCTTCGCCGCCGCCGAAAGCTTCTCGTTCTGATGCAGCAGATTCGCGCCCATCAACTGGCAGACTGGCTCGCCGATGCTTCCCGCCCGGCACCGCTGCTGCTCGATGTGCGCGAACCCTGGGAATTCGAGCTCTGTCACATTCCGGGCTCGCTGCACATTCCCATGCACCTCGTACCGATGCAAGACGGGGAACTGGATGCGGAACGGGACATCGTCGTGATCTGCCACCACGGCGGCCGCAGCATGCAGGTCGCCATGTTCCTGGAGCGCAAGGGCTATGCCCGGCTGTTCAACCTCGCTGGCGGGGTTGAAGCCTGGGCGGCCGAAGTCGATCCTGCCATGCGTCGTTACTGAGGAAACCATGTTCAAGCTCTCCCGCCTGCTCGTCGCCACCGCTATTCCAGCCCTGTTCCCGGCTCTGACCTTCGCAGCCGACCTGGCACAGATCTATCGCCAGGCGCAGGACAATGATCCGCAGTTCATCGCCGCCCGCGCGACGCTGGAGGCGGGCCAGGAAAAGGCGCCGCAGGGGTTGTCCGGCCTGTTGCCGAATATCTCGCTGAGTGGCGCCACGACCTGGAACGACAACGAGATCAAGCCGCACGGCGGCGGTGCGATGAGCAACCCACGCTTCAACAGCAACAGCTACCAGCTGACGCTGGCGCAGCCCTTGTTCCGCTGGCAGAACTGGATTGCCTATGACCAGGCCAAGCTGCAGGTAGTGCAGGCCGAGGCCAGTTTCGAACAGGCCCGGCAGGACCTGATCCTGCGCGTCGCCCAGGCCTATTTCGATGTCCTCAATGCCGGAGAGAATCTGCAGGCGGTGCAGGCCAACAAGGCGGCCATCGCCCAGCAGCTTGAACTGGCGAAAAAGAGCTTCGAAGTCGGAACCGCGACAATCACCGACACCCACGAAGCGCAGGCCCGTTACGACCTGGCTTCGGCCCAGGAGATCGCCGCCGAAAGCGATCTGGAAGTGAAACGGCGGGCCCTGCAGGCGATTGTCGGCACCGAGCCGGGCGTCCTCGCCGCATTGCGCAAGGAGGCCGAACTGAGCCCGCCACAGCCGGCCGACATGGCCCAGTGGGTCAGTGCTGCCGAGAAGGACAGCTACAGCGTGCAGGTGCAGCGGGCGCTGGCCGACATTGCCGAGCGCGAAGTCGACAAGCAACGTGCCGGCCACTACCCGACGGTCGACCTGGTGGCCAACCAGGGGCACAGCAAGAGCTATTTCGGCGGCAACCTGATCGATACCGATTTCAAGAATGCCGGCATCCAGATCAGCATTCCGTTGTTCCAGGGTGGCGGCCAGGTTTCGCGCCAGCGCGAGGCCGCAGCCAACCGTACGGCGGCCCAGGCCGGCTTCGAAGCGGCGCGGCGCGGTGCCGCACTGGCCGCCCGTCAGTATTACCTTGGCGTCGCCAACGGCTTGGCCCAGGTCAAGGCACTGAAGGCAGCGCTGGTCTCGTCGCAATCGGCACTGGCATCGAACAAGCTGGGTTACGAAGTCGGCGTGCGCATCAACATCGATGTGCTGAACGCCGAGAACCAGGTCTATAACACTCGCCGCGATCTCGCCCGCGCAACCTTCGACACCCTGCTGGCGCAATTGCGCCTGAAAGCGGCAGTCGGTGCCTTGGGCGAAGAAGACCTGCTGCGGGTCAACTCCCTGCTGGATCCGCGCCGCGACGTTCCGACCGGCGCCCGATAAATTCGAGCATCCGTGCCGTTGCGCCCCGGTGCGCAGCGGCAAAGGCCTGCGCCGCCTCCCGCATTGCCGCGCGTTCGGCCTTGGTCTGCAGCAAATCCTGCACCCGTCCGACCAAATCGTCGGCATTGGCGACCCGCCGCGCGGCTCCGGCCGCCAGCGCATCATCAGTCGCCTGAGCAAAATTGAAGGTATGCGGCCCGATCAGTACCGGGCAGCCGCAAGCGGCGGCTTCGATCAGATTCTGCCCGCCTAGCGGCAGCAAGCTGCCACCAATGAAGGCGAGGTCGGCAGCAGCGTAATAAGCTGCCATTTCGCCCATGCTGTCCCCCAGCCAGATTTCTGCCTCCGGCGGCGGTAGACCGTGGCTCCGGCGAGCGACCGTAAATCCGGCAGCCCGGCAGAGGCTGGCCACTTCGTCAAAGCGCTGCGGATGGCGCGGCACCAGGATCAGCAGCGTGCCATTCGCTGCGGCCTGCCGCCAGGCCGCCAGCAGCAAGGCTTCTTCGCCCTCGCGGGTACTCGCCGCCAACCATACCGATCGCTCGCCGAACGCGGCGCGCCAGCGGTGCCCCAGAGCCAGCTTGTCGGCAGCCGGACTGACATCGAATTTGAGATTGCCGCAAACCTCGACCGAGGCCGCACCGAGCGTCTGCAAGCGCTCCGCATCGGCAAGCGTTTGCGCGGCGACGCCGGAGAGTGCAGCAAAAGCAGGCCGGGCCAGCGCGGCAAAACGGCGGTAGCCGCGCGCCGAACGGGCCGACAGGCGAGCATTGGCGAGCAGCACAGGAACAGCATGGCGACTAGCTGTGGCCAGCAGGTTGGGCCAGACCTCGGTTTCCATCAGGACGCCGAAGCGCGGTGAAAAATGGCGAAAAAACCGGTCGACCGTGAATGGCAGGTCATACGGGAGATAACACTGAAATACCCGTTCGCCGTAAATTTCGCGGCCAGTGGCACGACCGGTCGGAGTCATGCCGGTGAGCAGGATGCGACAGTCCGGATGCTGCGCCAGCAGGCCGTCGATCAACGGCTGGGCGGCCCGGGTTTCGCCGACCGAGACGGCATGGACCCAGATCAGCGGGCCGTCCGGGCGCGGCGGGAAAAAACCGTGGCGCTCGCCGAGATGCTGCAGGTAATCGGGCTGGCGACGGGCCCGCCAGAGCAGGCGCAGCCAGATCAGCGGCAGCGCCAGGAAAAAGCACAGCGAATAGAACCAGCGGGCCATCGAGAGGAGCTTCAGTCGAGGTGTTCAAAGTCGATCCGGGCCGCCCCCGGATCGTTGGCCGATGCGCCCAGACAGATGCTGCCGCTGCCTGCCAGCATCAGTTCGCCATGGCGCAGCAGCATTTCACGGCCGCCCTCTACGCGGACAAAGCTGCCATTGGTACTGCTATCGACCAGAAAATAATCCCGCCCCCGCTGCTCGACCCGGGCATGCCGGCGGGACACCCGGCTGTCACCGACCTGCAGCAGGCAGGCCGGATCGCGGCCGATGCTCAATACCGGGGTTTGCGCATCGACCACCCGCAGCTGATCGCGATGGCGCAGACACAAGCGTTCCCCGCTACCTGGAGCGGCTTGTGGCATAGCCGGCCCGGCAGGGAGAAAGCGGCGGCGATACAGTACCAGCCCGGGCAACTCAGCGCTGGCCAGACTTTCCCAGTCGCTTGCCAGCCGCTCCGGCAGGTGCAGCAGGATCACCGTGCTGACGATGGTTTCGCCCGGGCCACCCAGCTGCAGCATTTTTTCACTGTCGGCCATGGCCAGCCGGTCCGGCTCATCCGCCGCCGCGCCCGGCAGGGCCGCGTGCACGGCCACCCGCAAGGCCAGCTTGTGGCCACCGACCGGTGGCAGCGCGGCGATTCGCTGTTGCATGTCGTAGGCCGCAGTGCAGGCGGCTTCCGGGTCCGGCAATACTGCAACCAGGCGGGTTGAACCGCTGTGCAGGGGACGTCCGCCGCAGGCCTGCAGCACCCGCTGCAACCGGTTGGCGCAGCGCTCCAGCGCCTGTCCGGCCTCGCCGTCGCCCACCCGGCGGCGCATGCCGAGATCGCCGATCACCTCGGCCAGGAGCAGGGTCAGACGATGGCTGGCCACGATCAGGCTCAGTCGGCGACGAACAGCGGGATGGTGCCCGACATCGGCATTTCCTCGCGGTCGAATACGGTATCGCCCTCGGCCACCTCGGTCCCGAGGTTCAGGCCGCGGAAATCGAACAAGCCGGTATCGGCCAGATGCGACGGGACGACATTCTGCATCGCGGTAAATACCGACTCGGTGCGCCCGGGAAAGCGGCGATCCCATTCCTGCATCATTTCGCGCACCTTCTGACGCTGCAGGTTGTCCTGCGAGCCGCACAGATTGCACGGGATGATCGGGAACTCCATGCCGCGCGCAAACTTGGCGATGTCGGCTTCGGCGCAATAGGCCAGCGGGCGGATCACCACGTGAGCCTGGTCGTCGGTCACCAGCTTGGGCGGCATCGCCTTGAGCTTGCCACCAAACAGCAAATTGAGGAACAGGGTATGCACCATGTCGTCGCGGTGATGGCCAAGCGCGATCTTGTTGGCGCCCAGTTCCTTGGCGGTGCGGTAGATGATGCCCCGGCGCAGCCGCGAGCACAGCGAGCAGGTGGTCTTGCCTTCGGGAATCTTTTCCTTGACCACCGAATAGGTGTCGGCCTCGACGATACGGTATTCAATCCCGATCGACTCGAAGTAGCGCGGCAGCACGTCGGCCGGGAAGCCGGGCTGTTTCTGGTCAAGGTTCATCGCGATCAGGCGGAACTTGACCGGCGCCCGCTGCTGCAGCGCCATCAGCATCGCCAGCAGGGTGTAGGAGTCCTTGCCGCCGGAAATGCAGACCAGGATGGTGTCGCCATCCTCGATCATGTTGTAGTCGTGGATCGCCTTGCCGGTGCGGCCTTCAAGGTATTTGCGCAGTTTCTGCAGATTGTTCGACGGGGGATTGGCTTGGGTCATGGAGCGTGCGCCGTGCTAACTCGCGGTTATCACGGTCAACCGGAAAAAACCGCAAGTTTACCCTGATACTTCGTCGACGACTGCCTGCAAATAGGGCGTCAGCAAGGAGATTTCGCGCTCCAGACTATCTAGTTCGTGTGCCAGCCCATCCGGCCGGCCGTTTCCGGCCCGGCTTTCGATATCGGCGGCGACCCGCGTCGCCGGTTCGGCAGCGAAGGTGGCCAGGGTGCCCTTCAGGCTGTGGGCGGTCCGCGCCACCAGCGCCAGGTCACCGGCCGCCAGCCCGCTGCGCATGGCAGCCAGGTCGCCGACCCAGGTCGCCAGGAAGACTTCGGCAATGATCTCGACTACTTCACGGTCGGCTCCGGCCAACGCCTCGCCGTAACTGAAGGCTTGTGCCTCGCTGCCGTCACCGGTCTGGCCGCCGAGTTGCAACAGCTTCTCGAGGAACTCCTTGACCTTGATCGGCTTCGCCAGATAGTCGTCCATCCCGGCGGCCAGGCAGGCGTTGCGGTCATCGACCATGGCCGCTGCTGTCATCGCCAGGATCGGCGTGCGTGCCTGCCCGCGCTCGGCTTCCAGGGCGCGAATCCGGCGCGTGGCCTCGATCCCGCCCATCACCGGCATCTGCATATCCATCAGGATCAGGTCGAATCTGCCCCGGCGGAAAGCTTCCACCGCCTCCACGCCGTTTTGCGCCAGCTGCGCGCGGTGCCCCCATTTGTCCAGCAAGCCGAGCGCCAGTTTCTGATTGGTTGGATGATCCTCGACCAGCAGCACATCCATCGCCCGCTGCAGTTCACGCAACGCATGACGGGTGACCAGTTGCGATGGCGCCGGCAGACTGCCCGCATCGCGCGGGCTGCCGAAAATGCGGCAGAGCGCCCCGAGCAACTCCTCGGCGGTAATCGGCTTGGAGAACAGGCCGCTGATCCCGACTGCCTGGCAGCGCTGGCTGTCACCGCGCACAGCCGACGACGAGAGCATCAGCATCGGCGGCGGGGCCGGGAATTCATGATTGATCTGGTAAGCCAGTTCGTAGCCGTCGACCTCCGGCATCTGCGCATCGAGGATGATCCCGTCGAACGCCAGCCCCTCCTCCTGGCGCAGGCGCGCCAGCGCTGCCTCCGCCGACGCAACCGGCTCGGATTCGATATCCCAAGCATCGAGCATGCCGGCAAGGACGCGACGGTTGGTGGTGTTGTCGTCGACGATCAGGATCCGGCGATTTTTCAGATCGAGCGGATAAACGTTGGCAGCCGGCGGATTCGGGTCGAGCAGCAGGTCGACCGTGAAATGGAAGGTGCTGCCTTCGCCAGGCCGGCTGTCCAGCCACATCTGGCCGCCCATCAGGTCAACCAGGCGCCGCGAGATCGAAAGACCAAGCCCGGTGCCGCCGTACTTGCGGGTGGTCGAGGTATCCTCCTGCGAGAAGGCCTCGAAAATCAGCTGCTGCTTGTCCGTTGCAATCCCGATCCCGGTATCACGGACCGAGCACTGAATCGAGACCTTGCTGCCGCTCTGCAGCTTGAGCGCGATGTGGACGCCGATTTCGCCGCGCTCGGTGAACTTGATCGCATTGCCGAGCAGATTGAGCAGCACCTGACGCACCCGGCTGGGGTCGCCGATCACATGCGCCGGAACGTCGTTGGCAACCTCGCAGACCAGTTCGAGGTTCTTCTCGTGCGCGCGCAGGGCCAGGGTCTTGACCGCTTCGCTGACCACCCGCGGCAGATTGAAAGAAATGTGCTCGACCAGCAGCTTGCCGGCCTCGATCTTGGAAAAGTCGAGGATGTCGTTGATGATCGTCAGCAAGGCCTCCGACGAGGATTTGACGATGCCGAGATACTCCCGTTGCTCCTCGGTCAGCGCAGTGTCGAGCGCCAGATCGGTCATGCCGATGATGCCGTTCATCGGCGTCCGGATTTCATGACTCATGTTGGCCAGGAAGTCGCTCTTGGCGCGGCTGGCCGCTTCAGCGGCCTCCTTGGCCTGCAGCATCGCCTGTTCGACCTGCTTGCGCTCGGTAATGTCGATGATTACACCAAGCAGGCCGTAAATCTCGCCGCTGCGCCGAGTCAGTGCTGCCTTGCGATAGATCGCGTCGTGGTGCTGGCCATCCCGCGAATGGACGACGCATTCATAGGTCTGGACCCCGCCCTCTGCCAGCAGCGCTTCATCCTTGTCGACATGCAGGCTGGCATCGGCGGGAGAGAGCAGATCATGCAGGGTTTTACCGATCAGCTGCTCGCGCCGGCTGGCGAAGAAAATCTCGAATGCCCGGTTGATCCGCAGATAGCGGCCATCGTGGTCCTTCATGTAAACCGGCAGCGGGATGGTTTCGATCAGGCCTTCGACCAGGTCCAGCTGTTCCGACAGTTCGCTTTCCATCCGCTTGCGGTCGGTGATGTCGGTACGGATGCCGATGTACTGCTGCGGCAAGCCATCCTTGCCAAGCAGCGGCACGATCGAGGCATTGACCCAGTACAGCCGGCCATCGCGGGCACGGTTGCAGACTTCGCCCTGCCAGACCTCACCCCGGGTGATGGTGTCCCACATCCCGGCAAAAAAATCCGACGGATGGATGCCTGAGCGGATCAAACGGTGATTCTGTCCGATCAATTCCTCGCGACGATAACCGCTGATTGCACAAAAACGGTCATTGGCATAGATGATCACACCGTCGCGATCGGTAATGCTGACGATCGCGTGCTGATCAAGCGCGAATTTCTGGTTGGCCAGATCGCGCTGATCTTCTTCGCGGGCGATCACCAACTCGCCGATCCGCTGCGACAATGCGGCAATGTCGTCCTCGTCCACCACCCCGTCGTCGCCGGCATTCGGCAGCAGGTCGTGCACCAGCTGACGCAGTGCGGCCAGCGCCGACTCGCGCTGCTTCAACTCGTTGCGCAGGCGGTCATTGGCTTGCGACAACTCCCCCGATGACAGTTCCAGGCTGCGGGTACGCAGATCGAGGTCGCGTTCATACTGCTCGTAACTGGCGTCGATCCGCTGCAATAAATCGGGAAACCCCTCAGCCAGTGCCTGCAATTCCGGACTGGTAACCGCCACTTGCTGCAGCTGCGTCAACAATGCCGCCAGCCCTGCCTCATCGGCCACACCGATACTCCGCTTCAGCTGGCGCTGCAGGGCCTTCTGCATGATCGGCTCAGCGTTCGCCGAGGTAGGTGATGGTCATCGTCTGGTTGTGCAGCTTGCACGATGCGCCGGGCGTGAAGGGGCTGATTTCGCCGTAAGAATAGAAGCCGGTCAGCACCGCGTTGCTGCCGAACACATCGGCGACCGCCTCGACTTCCTCGTCCACCCGGCCACCCATCACCAGCTTGCGGCCGACGCAGCTGACCAGAATCGCCAAGCCAGCCTGTTGTGCCTGCAGCATTTGATTGGCAGCTTCGGCCGCACATTCGGCGCCATTGACCAGCTTGTCGGTGCTGGCGTGCATCAGTTTGAGATAGCCATCCTGCTGGATTTCACCGGCCAGGGTCAGGCTGCCGGTACTTTCATCGACGCCGAGAATGGTGCGGATCAGGCCGATGGCGTTGTGATCCTCTCCGAGCATGGCAAAGGGGAAGAGCAGGCCGGAGGCCGGCAAGCCCTTGGCGTGTTCGCCGAGATAGCGCTTGTACACTTCCAGCGCCGGCTCGCCATCGAGCTCGTGGAGCACATTGCCGCTGCAGCGGGTGACTTTGCGTGCCGGGCCGAAGGGCTCCCAGCCGCCAAAAGAGCCGTGGGCAAAATTGAGACGGTCGCCGCACAGGCCGACGGCGACCACTCCGTTGTCGCTGACGCCGTTCTGGCCGAGAGTCCAGGTCTGCTGAAACGCTCCGGCATCGCCAGCCAGTCCGCCGGTGATCGGCACCGCGTCGCCGACCACGCTGGCGATCCCGCTGACCAGGGCGCTGCCGTTGATCTGGACGCCGGGACCAAAAACCAGGATGGCCTTGAGATCGGGGGTGGCCAGTTGCTGCCCGAGGCGGACACCGGCGGCAAACGAATCGTCCATGCCGGCCAGCGCAGTGGCCGCCTGACGCAGCGAAGTGTGGGCCAGGTCAATGGCCGTGACGACACAACTGCCATCGTCGACGCCCTCCGGCGAAATTTCGCCGGCCGTCGAGCAGCCGAGCAGCGCTGCACCGGGTGCAGCGGCAGCGAGGGTGGCCGCAAAACCGGGATGGGTAAAGTAATCAAGGCCGGCAAAAACCAGCAGCAACTTGGGGGCGGCAGCGGCCAGTTGCTTGCCGAGGGCAGCCAGTTTCTCCGGCTTGCGAACGATGATTTGCGTGACCTGCATGATGTGCTCCCCCCGTGGAAAATTTGCCGGGAAAAATAGCACAACTCACGCCTCGCAGCATCGTCCCCGGTACAATTCCCCTCTTTTTGCCGCCCATCATGACCCGTTTGCCCGTTCCTGAAGCCGCCGCCCTGGCGCATAGCCAATCGCTGCTGGCGACGATTTGCGGTGAAATCGAGCGCGCCGGGGGCTGGTTGCCCTTTGCCCGTTTCATGGAACTGGCGCTGTATGCGCCCGGGCAGGGCTATTACACGGCCGGCGCCCAAAAATTCGGTGCCGCCGGCGACTTCATCACCGCCCCCGAAATGACCCCGCTGTTTGCCCGTGCGCTGGCCCGCCAGGTGGTACAGGTGATGGCCTGCTCGGCCCCGCAAGTGCTCGAAATCGGCGCCGGGTCGGGACGTCTGGCCGCCGACCTGCTGCTGGCACTCGAAGCCGCCGGCACGCTGCCCGAGCACTACCGGATCCTCGACCTCTCGGCCGATCTGCGGCAACGCCAGCAGGCCACCATCGCGGCAGCGGCACCGCATCTACTGGCTCGCGTCGAATGGCTCGATACGCTGCCGGAAACATATTCCGGGGTGGTGGTCGGCAACGAACTGCTCGACGCGATGCCGGCACATCTGGTGGCCTGGCGCGAAAACGGCATCCACGAGCGCGGCGTGATCCTGAGCGAGAACGGTTTTGCCTGGGCCGAGCGCCCGGCCAGCGGCGCCCTGCTCGCTGCCGCTGAGGAAATCGTCGGACAATGTTCGCTACCGCCCGGTTACGAAAGCGAGATCAGCCTCGCCAACCGCGCCTGGATGGCCGACTGGGGTCGCCGCCTGAGCCAGGGCGCCCTGCTGTTGCTCGATTACGGTTTTCCCCGCCGCGAGTATTACCATCTGCAGCGCGGACGCGGCACCCTGATGTGCCACTACCGCCACTACGCCCATCCCGATCCCTTTTACCTGCCGGGGTTGCAGGATGTCACGGTCCACGTCGACTTCACCGCGATTATTGCTGCCGCCGATACCCAGGGGCTGGACCTGCTCGGTTACTGCAACCAGGGGCAGTTCCTGCTCAATTGCGGCATCCTCGACGCGCTGGCCGAATTGCCGCAAGGCACGCCGGAATACCTGAAGGCCAGCAACATGGTCGGCAAGCTGCTGATGCCGCACGAAATGGGCGAGCTATTCAAAGTGATGGCCGTCGGGCGCGGCCTTGACACGCCCTTGCTCGGCTTTTCCAGCGGCGACCAGAGCCGCCGGCTATAAACCTCAGCGGCGCCGCGCCAGTTCGCGGAAGCGGTTGGGCTGACCGAGCAACAGCCGGCCAAATTCGTCAAGCAGCGCCTGATCGACCGCAGCGGCTGCCAACTCATAGGGGGCAGCGCCGAAACGTTCGAGATTGCGGGCCTCGATCAAGATCAGGCCACGGGCAAAATCAGCCCGCCAGCGCACCGAAACCCCGAGTTCGCCGCGAATTTCGAAACGCACCCGCTCGATCAGGCGTTTGTCATTGCGAAACTCCTGGCTGCTGAAGTTCAGACCAAGATCGAACAGCAGCGCCCGGAAGCGCTCGGCATTGGTATCGTCGCGTTCGCAGGCAATGTTCGGCGCCCCGCCAAGGCGGCAGGTGAAGCTCACCCGCTCAAGCAAGGCGCCCTCGCTGTCCGGCTGGCGCCGGTAGTCGGCAAAGCCCTCCTGCCAGTGCAGCCCGTGCAACGCCAACTGGTTGAGCAGCTGATAGTCGCGATTGATCTTCGGCTTGAGGATATTCAGCTGCTGCACCAATTCATGCAGGTAACGGAATACCAGGTTGAGCGCCCGGTCGATTGCCGTCGCACTGGTCGCCTGGCTGGTTGCTGCCGCATTCTCTTCGCGCTGGCGGACCGAGGCTTGCTGACGCAGCTGTTCGAGCAGACCGCCGGTGAGGGCGACTGGCGGCGCCGTACTCGCGGGCGGCGGCGAGGCAATCGCTGCCGCTGCGCTGGCGGCCGGCATCGGAACAGCCCTCGCCGGCGGCGGCGGCGGAATCTCCTGTGCCGGGCGGGCACGCGCCGGATCAAAGGCTTCGATCTCGGCGAGCAGCGAGTTTTCCAGCGCCGCCAGATCCGCCGCCGGATGGCTGGTTTGGGCTTCCCGCTTGGCACGCAGGGCGGCGACGATGGCCGAAACGCGGTCAGAGGACGAATTCATTGCATTAGCGGTAAAGTCGATTAAACTGAAACACGATTATCACCCGGAACGAATTGTCATGGATGCCACCTCAATTGCTGCTATGGCCACCTCGATGAGCAATACTCAGGTCGCCAGCGAAGTGGCGACGACGGTGTTCAAGAAGGCGCTCGACGTGCAGGAACAGGCTGCCATGCAACTGATCGCCGCCCTGCCGCAGCCGCCAAGCAACCCGCCACATCTCGGCAACAGCGTCGACGTCAGGGCCTGAAGCGGCAGCCGCCGCGCCAGGCCGGCCTCCCTGCCGTTCAGGCGGGCAGCGTCAGCACCCAGTCACGAATGGCCGCAGCCACCTGCGGCCATTCCTTTTCATGGGTCACCGCGTGCCCCATGTCGCGGAACAAATGGCAGTCGAGGCCATAAGTATGTGCAGTGGTCTGGACCAGGAAAGCCGGTACCAGCATGTCCTTCTCGGCGCCGAGGATCAGCATCGGAGAACGGTGCATGCGCCACACTTGCGGCAGGTTGAACATCGACATGTCCCAGATCGCTCGCTGCGATTCGTTCTGCATCTGGCCCAGCCAGTCCTGCAACATTTCTTCGGCGACCTCGCCAGCGAACAACGCTTCACGCAGGGTTTCAGTATCGGTGTACTCGCCGGCCAGGATGCGGTTGATTTCAGCAAACAGTTGCGGCTTTTGCAGCAGCAGGTGGAACTGCGCCGCAATCAGGCCTTGCGGCGGCACCGAGCAGAGCAGCACGGCCCCGGGCACGGCTTGCCGTTCCAGATATTTCTGAACCACGAAACCGCCCATCGAATGCCCGACCAGCACCGGCGCCTGCCCATGCTGATCGGCAATCCAGCCGGCAATTGTCGCCAGGTCATCGACATAGTCGCCGATCGAATGCCAGGCGATCCGCTCACGCCCCTCGCTACCGCCGTGGCCGCGCAATGAAAGGGCATAACAGGCAAAGCCGGCGGCAGCCAAAAAGGGCATGAAGGTTTCACGCCACATCCAGCCGCCGGCGAAGGCACCGTGAACGAACAGCAGCGGCGCCTTGCCGTTGGCGTCAGTCGGCAGTGCGGAATAGACCTCAAGACCGGCAACGCTGCGCTTTTCCATCATCAGAAATCCTTAAAAATCGGGGTTGACCGTGAACACGGCCGTTAATTTGGCCAACGGCAGCGAAACCGGCTATTCTGCCGCACCTAGACTCTCATCCGGATGACCGGCTGCAATGCTGAAGTGGATACTGACCTTAGTGCTGGCGATATTCCTGCTCGGGCTGATCGCGCCGCATCTCGCCCGCTTCATCCGTTTCGGCCAGCTGCCGGGAGATATTGCGGTCCGTTTTCGCGGCCGCAGCTATCATTTCCCCTTTGCCACCACGCTGTTGTTCTCGCTACTCCTCTGGCTCGTCAGCCGGCTTGTTTAATGCCTGCTTGACGGCAGTGACGCGAGCCGCGTGAATGCGCTCGGGAATCCGCGTCTTGTCCGCACACTGGCGGGCGATTTCGCCGGCCGCCACCGCATTTGCCGCCGCCAGCGCCTGCCGGAAAATCGGGGGTGAGATGTAGTCGCGGTCCTGCCAGCCACCACGGCCGTTGTAGTCGCAGCGACAGGCTTCGAGCAACTGGCTGAAGCGCTCGGGACGGCGGAAGGCGTCGGTTTTTTCGAGCAGGCCAACGATGGTCGCCGCACGCAGATCGGCAACGCGATGGATGGGACCATGGTGACGCGCCATCAGCAACGCCAGTTCGCGGCATTCGCTCGGGACCCGCAGACGGGCACTCAGGCCCTCGACCAACGGCACGCTACGTTCCTCGTGGCCGATATGGCGCGGCAGAATATCGGCCGGCGTGGTCGCCTTGCCGAGGTCGTGGGTCAGCGCTGCGAAGCGCACCGCCAGCGCGTAGCCATGGCGGGCACTCTCATCGACCGCCATCAGCGTATGCACGCCGGCATCAATTTCCGGGTGGTAGTCGGCGCGCTGCGGCACGCCGAACAGCGCGTCGACCTCGGGCAGCAGCCGGGCCAGTGCGCCGCATTCGCGCAGCACCTCGAACATCCGGGCCGGCCGCTCTTCCATCAGTCCCTTGGCCAGTTCCTGCCAGACCCGCTCCGGCACCAGGTGATCGACCTCGCCGGCGGCGACCATCTGCCGCATCAGCGCCAGGGTTTCCGGGGCCACCGAAAAATCGGCAAAGCGCGCGGCAAAGCGCGCCAGCCGGAGGATGCGCACCGGGTCTTCGACAAAGGCCGGGCCGACGTGACGGAGAATTCTGGCCTGCAGATCGCGTTGACCGTGGAAAGGGTCGATCAGGCCGCCTTGCGCATCCTGGGCGATGGCGTTGATGGTCAGGTCGCGGCGGGCGAGGTCTTCTTCCAGCGTGACTTCAGGTGCGGCGTGGAAGGCAAAGCCGTGGTAGCCGGGGCCGGTCTTGCGCTCGGTGCGCGCCAGCGCGTATTCCTCGTGCGTCGCGGGGTGGAGGAAAACCGGAAAATCCTTGCCGACCGGCCGGAAGTCGGCCGCCAACATGGCTTCGGGCGTGCTGCCAACGACCACGTAATCGCGGTCGGCATCAGCACGCCCGAGGAGTGCATCGCGCACGGCGCCGCCGACGAGGTAGATGTCCACAGTCGACGCCTGCCGGGTGCGCAAACGCTGGGCTTAACGCCCGGCGCGGAAACGGAAGCTGTCGAGCTTCCCCTTCGGCGTGTTGAGTGCGACGTAGCTCGGCGCCACCGCTTCCAGCGCCGTCGGCTGCCAACCGGCCGGCGGCTGGCTGCTGGCGTCGGCAACGCTATCGATCTGCATCGAACGCAGGTTGTCCGGCGACAGCAGCGGCTGCGGTGCCAGCCACATCAGGCCGGCCTGCAGGTAGGCCCAGCCTTCGGAGAGGGCGATCACGCTGGCCTGACTGCGGGTCAGTTCCTTGGTGTAATCGACCAGTTCGCGCAAGGTATAGGTCTTCGGACCAACCAGATCGTAGGCCTGGCCGAAGCTGGCTTCGTCGTTCAGCGAGTTGACGAAGGCATCGGCAACATCAGCCACCCAGACCGGCTGGAAGCGGGCATGGCCAAAACCGAGCGGGAAGATCGGGGCCTTCTTCAACACCTTGGCAAAGGTGGCCAGGAAGGAATCGCCGAGGCCGAAGATCACCGACGGCCGGAAAACGGTGACATCGAGGTCGCCCTGGGCGGCGAGCACCACGGCTTCGCCATCACCCTTGGAGGCGAGGTACTCGGACGGACCCTTGGGGTCGGCCTTGAGCGCGCTCATGTGCACCAGGCGGCGGACGCCGGCAGCCTTGCAGGCAGCGATGATCTTCTTCGGCAGTTCGACGTGGGCCTCGGCAAAGTCGCGGCTGTAGGGAATCTGCACGTCGCGGCTGTGCAGGATGCCGACCAGGTTGATCACTGCATCATGACCGCGCACCAGCTCGTTCAGGGTCTCCTGGCAGTGGATGTTGGCTTCCGGCATCTCGACGCCGGGCTGGATGATCAGCGCCTTGGTCCGCTCGCGCCGACGGGTCGGAACGGTGACCTGGATGCCGCGCTGCGCCAGACGGTTGACGATATAGGTACCGACGAAACCGCTACCCCCCAGCAGCAAGACCTTTTTGATGTCCATTTCGAAACCCCGGAATACTTAGTGCGAAAAAACAGGATTTTAACGTGAAAGTGGCGATGCAGGCGCATCCTGCATCGGGCCACTGCGATTAGGGCAGATCCGGGTCCTTGAAGCCTTCGCCGACACGCGGCCCAACCACGCCGAGGCGGTTTTTCAGCGAATCCGGACGGCCGGTGAACAGCGCCGTGTAATAGACCGCGTTGCTCATCACTTTCTTGACGTAATCGCGGGTCTCGGCAAAGGGAATCGTCTCGGCGTAGATCGCCCCCTCCAGCGGCCGTTCGGCGCGCCATTTACGGGCGCGGCCGGGGCCGGCGTTGTAGGCGGCCGAAGCCAGCACCGGATGATTATCGAGGTTTTCCATGACCAGCCGCATGTAGCTGGTACCGAGCAGGACATTGGTTTCGGTGTCGTTCACCTTACCCTGATGGAAGTCGCGCAGGCCGATTTTCTTGGCCACCCACTTGGCGGTCGCCGGCATCAGCTGCATCAGACCTGAGGCGCCAACATTGGACTTGGCGTGGGTGATGAAGCGGCTTTCCTGGCGCATCAGGCCATAGACCCAGGCGTCGTCAAGCGACTGGTTTTGCGCCGCCGGCCGCACCTGTTCGCCGTAGGGCGCGAGGAAGCGCAGGCTGTAATCGTGTTCGTTGCGGGTCTTGTCGGCGGTGTTGATCGCCCGGTCCCAGATCTGCTGCTTCTTGGCCAGTTCGGCCGCAGCCAGCAGTTCGCGGTCGCTCATGCCGCGCAAGGCCCAGTTCCATTCGCGGACGGCTTCGGTGCGCATGTCGAGGCGGAAGAAGGCGAGCGCCCGCTTGAGACCCGGGTTATCGCGCGCGGCCTTCTGCTCGTCGCTATCCGGCGCCCTCGCCTTGGGTGGCGGCAGTACGCTGCGGCCCAGCTCTTCGTCCGCCAGGTTACCGTAGAAACTGGCCTGCCCGGCGATCTTCTCAAACAGCGCATCGGCCTCGCTGGTACGGCCGCCGGCACGGTAGGCGCGGCCCAGCCAGTAGGTCCATTCAGGCAGCGCCGCCAGCGCCGGCGGCATCGCCTGCACCGCATCGCGGACGCGCCCCCAGTCGAGCGCGCGCAACGCGGCGCGAACCCGCCACTGGTGGCCCTCGTCGCTCAAGAGCGCCTTACCGGCCCGGGCGTACCAGTCATTGGCCTCGCTCAAATGCTTCTTGGCGGCCTGCAGTGCAATCTGGCTCCACGCCCACTGGCGTTCGCCGTCGTGCAACTTGCCTTGCAGCTTGTCCAGTTGCTCGGCGGCAGCGCGCGGGTCGTTGCTGGCGATGCGGGCAACAGCAATCGCCGCCAGTTCGCGGCCGCTGCGGCTGCCCGCCCAGTTGCCGGGGAGCTTGGCCAGATAGGCCATGCCACTGCTCACCGCCTGATCAAAGCTGCGACCGTCCGGGACCTGGCTTTCCGGCAGGTAATTGAGCGTGCTCAGCGCCTGACCGGGGCGGTTGGCCTCGACCTGGCGGCGGGCGCGCGCCCAGACCTCGTCGACCCCCAGGCGCTGGCTGGCGACCAGGGCTTCAAGCACCGGACGACAGGCCTCGGGCGGCTCCAGCTGGGTCAGCCACAGCTTGCCGGCTTCGTCGAGCACCGCCGAGTCGTTGCGCTGCAAGCGCGCCTGCTGCTGCCAGCAGGTCTGGTCGGCCTCGGGGGCGAGCAGACGGGCATATTCGCCCTCCACCTCGCTCCATTGCTGCCGCTTGCCCAGCCAGCGCAGCCAGTCGCCGCGCAGTTTCTCGGCGACGTAGGACTTGTCGTGGCGCAGCAGGAAATCGCGGATCGCGGCGCTATCGCCCTGGTCCATCCACATCCGCAGCCGGTAATTCTCGACATAGGGTGCCAGTTCGTGACCATTGACCTGGCTGGCGGCCCGCTCCAGCTTGTTGCGGTCGCCGGCGCGGAAGGCATCGCGGGCGGTCAGGAAGGCGGTGTCGCGCGGGTCCTGAGCGGTTGCCGGCAGGGCCAGGCAGGCCAGGAGAGCCAGCAGCGAGGTGCGGAACAGGCGGCTTTTCGGAAGATAATGCGCGAGGCGAAGGCCGAGACCCGGCCGGATGGGCTGCGACGACGAATGCAACATGCTGGATGTATCGAATGAATCAGATGAAACAGGACGGTCAGGATAACACGGCACCCCCGCCCGACCGCCGCCAACTGCGGCGCGAAATGATCGCCCGACGGGCGGCACTGGACCCGGCCACCCATGCCGCCCACTCCGCTGCCATCGCCGCCCGCCTGCTGGCGGCACTGCCGCCGCCCCGCTGCGTCGCCTTCTGCTGGCCGATCAAGCACGAACCCGACGTGCGCGCCGCCGTCGCCGCCTGGCGCGCCGCCGGCAGCCGCATCGCCTTGCCGGTGGTGGTCGCCGAAGCCGCACCACTGGCCTTTCGTGAATGGGCAGAAGACGGCGAACTGGCCCCCGACCGCTACGGCATCCCGACCCCGGTCAGCGGCGACTGGCTCGCCCCCGACCTGATCCTGCTCCCGCTCAACGGCTTCGACGCCGCCGGCTACCGGCTCGGCTACGGCGGCGGCTTCTTCGACCGCACCCTCGCCGCGCTGCAACCCCGCCCCGTTGCCGTCGGCGTCGGCTTCGAATGCAACCGCCTCACCAGCATCGCCCCGGAAGCCCACGACCAGCGGCTTGACTGGCTGGTCAGCGAGGCGGGGGTCTGGCGGATAGAAGGCTGAAGGCGGGGTTTTGTGTCGACTTCGGTTTCAGTAGCGCCGGTGTCGTCGCTGCAACGGTCGACACTGGAAATGGGCGGTTTTTTGGGTTGACCGTGGGGGTTGGGTTTTGGCGGTTGCCAGTTACCGCTTGCAGGGACTGAGGTTTGCCGGCGGTTCTTGGCTGAATTGGCGCTGCTTTCCGCCGCTGACCGGCGGGCATACTTTCTTTTGCTTCGCCAAAAGAAAGTAGCCAAAGGCTATTGCTAGCGCAGCTAAAAGGCGACCCAGGCTACGCGGTCGGCTACGCCGACTCCCCTGCGCTACTCGAACCCGGCGGGGGCTGCGGAACTCGGCCCTGCGGGCCTCAAACAGTCCTCGCCCCTTTTCCGCCGGCCTCTGCGTTGCTCGGCGCTCCACATGGGACCCTAAAGCGTCTCGGGCTGAAAGGCTGTGCGAGTGAGTGATTTTTACGGTCGACAGGGAAAATGAGCCGTTTTCTCGGTCGACAGTGGCATATCTGCCTTCATTTGAAAGAGCTTTGTCATAGACGGATATCACTTCCGCATGTATGCTCGATGGGATATTCCAACCATGGTCAGAAGCGTGCCCAGCCCCCAATTTTCTTGGGAGTATTCATATGCCAATTACTGTCACTTTCGATTTCGATAAACCCAAGTCCGTAGAGTTGAATCGTATTCGAGGAGCATTCGAGCGCCTTGGCTGGGAGCATCTTGGGAACACAGCTTATCGCTACCCAAAGCTTCACGCAGGTCATCCGACTGAAGATTGGTTCAATCACGTTGTTCCTGCATTGATGCTACTTCGAACGTTTGCTCGCGAAATCGTTGCTAGCGGCCGCACGATCAAGAAATTTTCAGTCGACGCGAATAGCTCAACTGGCTACAACCCAACTACAGATATCGGAGTTGTTCCATTAGCTGCGGCAGATATTACTTACTCCACCCCCTCAACTTCAGGTCAACAGTTTGGCCAAGCCAATCTTGAAACGTGGCTTGATGGTGTGACGTGGCCGTATCCATAGAACAGAACAGGGGATAGACCATGGTTTTCACCGGACCTGCAAAACCGCCCATTTTCTGCGTCGACCGTAAAACCGAGACGGTTTTCCCCTGCCCTCTGCGGCGTCGAGCAGCGCAGGGGGCAACGGGATCAAGGGCGAGGACTGTTTGAGGCCCGCAGGGCCGAGTTCCGCAGCCCCCCGTTGCGCCCGAGCAGCGCAGAGCACCCGGCGCAGCCGGGCGCCGCAGTGGGCGCGCCTTCTTTTGGCTACTTTTCTTGGCAAGACAAGAAAAGTACGCCCGCCGGTCAAACGGCGGAAACCAGCCCCAATCCAAAAAAGATTCAGTCAGCCAGAACGATGGCCGTGACTCACCCGAAGGCCCTCAGCGCATTTGGCACCAAGCCGCCAATCCGCCTAGCGTCCACGGTCAACCCGAAAAAACCCCAAATTCCAGACGTCGACCGTGAAAACGGCGAGTTTTCAGCGCCCCAGCCGCAATAAACCCCGCCCTACCCAGAGTTGCAGCAAGGCCACCACGCAGTGCAGCCCGGCGGTGCGCAGGTCGTAGATGCCCGTCCTTAAGGCCAGTTCCAGCGCGTAGCCCTGGGTCAGCGAGAGCAGCAGTGCAGCGACGGCGGCGGCGAGCGCGATGCGGCGGACGGGCGGCGCGGCGTCGCGGCGGAGGACGATCTCGATGCCGAGGCCGGCGACCAGGGTTTGCACGATGAAGGCGGCACCGCTCAGCCACAGGCTCAGTTCGTAGGCGCTCACGGCAATTGCTCCGGGCTGGCGCAGGCGGCGGCAAAGCGGCGCAGGGCTTGGTCCAGCGTACTGCGCGGGCAGCCGAAGTTGAGCCGCAGCCAGCCCGGCGCGCCGAAATCGGCGCCGTCGGAGAGGCCGAGGCCGTGTTGTTCGAAATGCTGCGCCGGCTGCCTGAGGCCGAGTTCGCGCACGTCGACCAGGGCCAGATAGGTGGCTTCGACCGGCGGCATCGACACGCCGGGCAGCGCCGCGACGGCGGCTTGCACTGCATCGCGGTTGCCGCGCAGGTAGGCGATCAGTTCGCCATGCCAGTCATCGCAGTCGCGGTAGGCGGCTTCGGTCGCGGCCAGGCCGAGGACATTGACGTGCGGCACGATGCCTTGCCCGGCGCGGACGAAGCGGCGGCGCAGCGCGGCGTCGGGGATCACCGCGAAGGCGGCACCGAGGCCGGGGATGTTGAAGGTTTTCGACGGCGCCATCAGCGTAATCGTGCGCCGGGCGATTTCGGGGCCGAGCGTGGCCAGCGGGATGTGGCGTTGATCGGGGTCGAGGATCAGGCCGCAGTGGATTTCGTCGGAGCAGACGATCAGGTCGTTGGCGATGGCGAATTCGGCCAAGTCGAGCAATTCGTCGCGGTGCCAGCAGCGGCCGACCGGGTTGTGCGGGTGGCAGAGCAAGAAAAGCTCGGTGTCCACGGTCAACGCCGCATCACGGGCATTTTTGTCCCAGTGCCAGCCGTTGCCGCTCCCGCCCTCCGCGTAGCCAAGGTCAAACCATTGCAGCGGCCGCCCCGACAGTTTGGGGGCCGACAAAAAGGGCGGATAGACCGGGGCGGCGGTGAGCACCGCGCCCTCGACCGTACGGCAGGCGACGTTGAGGGCGCTGACCAGGCCGGGCAGCCAGACCAGCCAGTCGGGCTCGATCGCCCAGCCGTATTCGCGCAGCAGATGCGCCTGCACCGCCTCGACCAGGGCCGGGGTGGCGCCGCCGTAGCCGAAGACGCCATGCTCGATCCGCCGCTGCAGCGCGGCAAGCACCGCCGGCGGCGCGGCAAAGTCCATGTCGGCCACCCACAACGGCAGCACGTCGCGGCCTGCGTACTTGCCCCACTTCAGCGAATCGCTGCCGTGGCGATCGATGGGCTGATCGAAGGGGCTGGCAGACATGGTGGCGAGGCTCAGATTTCGAGGTCCTGGAACAAGGCGGTCGACAGGTAGCGCTCGCCGCAGGACGGGATCACGACCACGATCAGCTTGCCGGCGTTTTCGGGGCGCTTGGCCAGTTGCAGCGCGGCCCAGGTCGCAGCGCCGGAGGAGATGCCGACCAGCAGGCCTTCCTCGGCGGCCATGCGGCGGGCGGTGACGAAAGCATCGTCGTTCTTGACGCGGACAACTTCGTCATAGACGCCGGTATTGAGCACGCCGGGAACGAAGCCGGCGCCGATGCCCTGAATCGGGTGCGGCCCCTTCTGGCCGCCGGAGAGTACCGGCGACGCGTCGGGTTCGACCGCAACCACCTGCACGCCGGGTTTCTTCGCCTTCAGCGTTTCGCCAACGCCGGTGACGGTGCCGCCAGTGCCGACGCCGGCAACGAAGATGTCGACCTGACCGTCGGTGTCGCGCCAGATTTCCTCGGCGGTAGTTTTACGGTGCACTTCCGGGTTGGCCGGGTTTTCAAACTGCTGCGGCACAAAATATTTGGGGTCGGATTCGGCCAGCGCCTTGGCCTTGGCAATCGCACCGCCCATGCCTTCCGGGCCCGGGGTCAGGATCAGCTCGGCGCCGTAGGCCTTGAGCAGCAGCTTGCGCTCGCGGCTCATCGTCTCGGGCATGGTGAAGGCGCACTTGATGCCGCGCGCGGCGCAGACCATCGCCAGACCGATCCCGGTATTGCCCGAAGTCGGCTCCAGAACCACAGTGTCCGGGCCGATCTTGCCAGCCGCCTGCGCGGCATCGAGCATCGCGGCGGCGATGCGATCCTTGACGCTGCTGCCGGGATTGAAGAATTCCAGCTTGGCGACCACGGTCGCAACGCAGTCGGCGCTGAGACGGTTGAGCTTGACCAGCGGGGTATTGCCGACCAGTTCGGCGACGTTGTTGGCGATATTCATGAAACGAGTCTCCGTGAGTTGTGGCCGCCGACTCTACGCAAGCGGCGAGCAGGAAGAAAGACCGAATCGGCAGTTGGTTATAACCGCCAGCAATTAGCCAAGAAACAGCCGGTAAGCCGGATTCGCGGTTTCGTCCCAGTGCGCGTAGCCAAGCTTCTGCAGGAAGGCGCGGAAGGCGTCCATCTCAGCCTCCGGCACCTGCATCCCGACCAGCACGCGGCCGTAGTCGGCGCCGTGGTTGCGGTAATGGAAGAGGCTGATGTTCCAGCCGGCGCTCATCTGGGTCAGGAAATTCATCAGCGCGCCGGGACGCTCCGGGAACTCGAAGCGGTAGAGCAGTTCGCGCAGGCCGCCTTCGCTGACGGCCGGTGCGTGGCCACCGACCATGTGGCGCAGGTGGTTCTTGGCGATTTCGTCGTCGGTCAGGTCAAGCGTCGGATAGCCGTGCTTCTGCAGGCTGTCGACCACCTTGATCGACTCCTTGCGGTCGGCGACCTGGAGGCCGACGAAGACATGCGCTTCGCGGGCGGTGTGGTAGCGGTAATTGAACTCGGTAATGTTGCGATGCCCGATCAGCGACAGGAATTTCTTGTAGGCGCCGGGCTTCTCCGGCAGCGTCACCGCCAGCACCGCCTCGCGCTGCTCACCGACCTCGGCGCGCTCGGCGACGAAGCGCAGGCGGTCGAAGTTCATGTTGGCGCCGGAGGTCACGGCGATCAGGTTTTTGTCCTTGAGCTTGTGCTGGCGGGCGTATTCCTTGGCCCCGGCGACGGCCAGCGCCCCCGAGGGTTCGAGAATCGAGCGGGTATCCTCGAACACGTCCTTGATCGCGGCACAGATCGCGTCAGTATCGACCAGAATGACTTCGTCAAGATATTGCTGGCAGACGCGGAAGGTTTCCTCGCCGACCATTTTCACTGCCGTGCCGTCGGCAAACAGCCCGACCTGCTCCAGGCGCACGCGCTTGCCGGCAGCCAGCGACTGGCGCATGGCATCGGCGTCGTAGGTTTCAACCCCGATCACCTTGATTTCCGGACGCAGGCGCTTGATGTAGGCGGCGACCCCGGCCGCCAGCCCGCCACCGCCGATGGCGCAGAAGATGGCGTGAATCGCCCCATCCTGGCGCTTGTGCTGGCGCAGGATTTCCATCGCCACCGTGCCCTGGCCGGCGATCACTTCCGGGTCGTCGAAAGGATGGACGAAGGTCAGTTTCTCGCTCTTTTCCAGCTCCAGCGCCTTGGCGTAGGCGTCGTCATAGGACGAACCGGCGAGCACCACTTCGCCGCCCCGGCGGCGGACGGCGTCGATCTTGATCTGCGGCGTGGTTTCCGGCATCACGATCACCGCCCGGCAGCCGATCTTGTTGGCCGACAGTGCCACGCCCTGGGCATGGTTGCCGGCCGAGGCGCAGATCACCCCACGCTTGAGCTTTTCAGCCGAGAGGCTGGCGAGCTTGTTGTAGGCACCGCGCAGCTTGAACGAGAACACCGGCTGCAGGTCGTCGCGCTTGAGCCAGATCTTGTTATGCACCCGCCCGGACAGGTTACCGGCCAGTTCCAGCGGCGTTTCGATGGCAACGTCGTAGACCTGGGCGTTGAGAACTTTTTCGAGATAGTCGGGAGCGGCGTGCATTTTCTGAGAGCGGGCGAAAGACAAAGGACGAAATCTAGCAGTTTCGCCGCTGCTTTGTCTGCGCCATCCATTGCTCAAGGGGGGAAATCGGCACAGAATTGACGCTTCCGTGATTACGGGGGGATAAAAATATGAAAACACAGAAATTGGCCAATCGAGTTGCCATTATTCTTACTTTTGCCTGCGTACTGGCTTTTGCGGCAGTCGCTGTCTTTTCCTTGTACACCTTCAGCCGGGCCGAGCGCCTGAGCGCCGAAGAAGCGGCCAAGGGCCAGGTTTCGGCGGTGGTCGACCTGCTCGAAGTCACCTTTCGTTCGCACGAGGCGCACGGCCTCAAGCGCCTCGGCATCCTCAAGACCCTGCTGGGCGACAAGCTGAAGGCGGCTGAAGCCAACGGCGAACAGGATGCCTTCGGCTTTCCGGTCTATCGCGTCGGCGGCGAAGCGATCAACGGCAACGAAAAACTGTTGCAGCAGTGGAAGCAGATCCTGATCGCCGAGCCGGCGCTACTGCTGTTCAACGACAAGGGCGAAATGGTCCGGGTTGCCACCCTGCTCAAGGACAAGGAAGGCAAGAGCATGGTCGGCAAGCCGATTGCCGCCAATGCCCCCGAATCGGAAACCGTGCGCAAGGGCAAGGAGTGGTCGGGCGTGGTGCAGCGCAGCGGCAAGTTCTTTGTCAGCGCCTTCCTGCCGATCGTCGATGCGCAGGGCAAGGTGCTCGGTGCCTGGTCGGTACGCAGCGATGTCAATGAAGACATGGCGCGGCTCAAGGAAACGCTGAAGAAGATGAAGTTCGGCGACAGCGGCTATCCCTTCGCAATCAAGATCGAAGCCAACCAGGAAGACAGTTTCTTCACCTTGCACCCCAAGCTGGAAGGCCAGAGCGCCAAGGAGGTCAAGGGTCCGATGCCGATGCTGGTGGCCGAAATGGCCAAGCGTGACGACGGTACGCTGATTTACCCGTACGACGACGGCAGCGGCCGCGAACGAGAAAAAATCGTGGTCTTCAAACGTTCGCCCAGTTGGGGCTGGACCGTGGTCGGCGGTACCTGGCTCGACGAATACAACAAGAATGCGGCGGCAATGCGCCTGCAACTCGGACTCGCCTGCCTGTTCGGCGCGGTACTCTGCGCGCTGGCCGGCTGGTTTGCCGTCAGCCGGGGCCTGGCCGGCGTCCAGCCGGTGGTCGAAGGCATGCGTCGCCTCGGTGCCGGCGACTTTTCGCAGCCGATTCCGGCGGCGGATTGCGAAATCGGGATCATCGCCAGCGAGGCGAATGTCGCCCGCGAACATATCGGCAAGTTGATCCGCGACATTTCCGCCTCGTCGCGCAACGCCTTTGCATCGGCCAAGTCGCTTGAGCAGGCGGCTCGCGACGTATCGCACGCGGCCGAAAACCAGTCCTCTTCGGCCAGCGATCTGGCCGCTGCGGTCGAGCAATTGACCACCAGTATCGGCCATACCGGCGACCAGACCCGCAACTCGGCCGAAGCCACCCGCGAAACCCTGGAACTCGCCCGCCAAGGCAGCGCTTCGGCCACTGCCGTATCAGCCGAAATGCGCAAGATCGCCAGCGAAACTGCCAGCGCCGAAGCCTTGATGGACGAACTGGCACGCAACGCCGAACAGATCGCCGGGATGGCCGGGTCGATTTCCGAACTCGCCGACCAGACCAACCTGCTGGCGCTCAATGCCGCGATCGAAGCGGCGCGGGCCGGCGAGGCTGGACGCGGTTTTGCGGTAGTAGCCGACGAAGTGCGCAAGCTGGCGGAGAAGTCGACACAGTTCACCAACCAGATCGCGCAGACGGTTGCCGCCACCTCGGCAGGAACCCATCGCGCCGCCGAAGCTGCCAAGCAGATTGCCGACCAGGCCCGCGAAGCGGCCCGTCTGGCAGCGGCAGCCGAAGGCGCACTGGAGGCGATTGCCGATGCCGGCCAGCGCTCGGTCGAGGCCTCGCATGAAATCGCCACCGCGATCCAGCAGCAGCAATCGACCAGCCAGGCCATCGCCCACAGCGTCGAACAGGTGGCGGCGGCAGCCGACGACAATTCGCGCCAGGCCCATGCCCTGCTCGGCGAGGTGCGCGCCCTTGAAAGCGTGGCACAGGCGCTGGAACAAGGCGCCAGTTCGCTGCGTACGTGATCGGCGGCTGGGAGATCGGCCCGGAATACGGCCTGGGCGGGCTGGTTTTTGCCAGTTTTCTGGCGTCGACCGTATTGCCCGGCGGTTCAGAGGCCCTGCTCTGGGCCTATCTGCAGCACTATCCCGAGCAGCTCTGGCCAGCCCTGCTGCTCGCCACGCTCGGCAATACGGCTGGCGGCATGACGTCCTGGTGGTGCGGCCGGCTGCTGCCGCAACGCAGCCAGGCCTTGCCGCAGCAAACCTGGGTCAGCCGCTGGGGGAGCCCGGCGCTGCTGCTCTCATGGTTGCCACTGGTCGGCGATGCCTTGTGCGTCGCCGCCGGCTGGCTGCGCCTGCACTGGCTGCCCTGCCTGCTGTGCATGGCTCTGGGCAAGTTCGCCCGCTACTGGCTGATCGCGCAAAGCGTCTGACAGCTGGCTGAGCTAGACTCCCCGGCAGCGCCCGTACCCTTTACCCCGTAACCCGTAGCGACGATCAGCCCGCATGTCTCCGGTTCCCTTTGCTGAAGCCCTGCGCTTCTGGTTCAAGCTTGGCTGCATCAGCTTTGGCGGCCCCGCCGGCCAGATCGCGCTGATGCACCGGGTGCTGGTCGAGGAAAAACGCTGGATTTCGGAGGCGCGTTTTCTCCATGCGCTGAATTACTGCATGTTGCTGCCCGGCCCCGAAGCCCAGCAACTGGCCACCTACCTCGGCTGGTTGATGCACCGCAGCCTGGGCGGCGTGGTCGCCGGCCTGCTCTTCATCCTGCCCTCGCTGCTTCTGCTGCTGGCGCTGAGCTGGCTGTATCTGGCTTACGGCGATACGGCGCTGCTCGGCGGCGTGTTTTACGGTATCCGCCCGGCGGTCACCGCGATCGTCCTGCACGCCGCCTGGCGGATCGGCGGCAAAACCTTGCGGCATCCGGCACTGTGGCTGCTGGCCGCAGCGTCCTTCGCCGCCCTGGCGCTCGGCCGCCTGCCTTTTCCGCTCTTGCTGCTGACCGCTGCCGGCATCGGCTGGGGCCTGGGGCGCTGGCACCCTGCCTGGTTGGGCAATATCCACGGTCAACCAGAAAAAATGGCAAAACCCGCACGGCCGGCGCTGATCGACGATGCCTGGCAGGCGCCGCATACCCGCTTTCGCCGTTCCCGACTGCTGGCGGTCGTCGCCATCGGCGGCGGCCTGTGGCTATGCGGGATGCTGGGTTTGTCCGCAGCCTTTGGCTGCGATCACCTGTTGCCGCAACTGGCGGGCTTCTTTACCCAGGCGGCGCTGCTGACTTTCGGCGGCGCCTATGCCGTGCTGCCCTATGTGCAGCAGGCGGCGGTGGCCCACTACGGCTGGCTCAGCGGCAGCCAGATGATCGACGGCCTGGCGCTGGGCGAGACCACGCCGGGACCGCTGATCATGGTGGTGGCCTTTGTCGGCTTTGTCGCCGGCTGGAACGGCCAGCCACTGGGTAGCGAGCAGGTGCTGGCCGGCGCCTTGCTGGGCGGGCTGGTCGCCACCGCCTTCACCTTCCTGCCGTCCTTCATCTTCATCCTCGCCGGCGCGCCGCTGGTTGAATCGACCCGTGGCGACTGGCGGCTGCAGGCGCCGCTGACCGCGATCACCGCTGCGGTGGTCGGGGTGATTGCACATCTGGCCTTGTATTTCGCCAGCGAAACCCTGTGGCCGGCCGGGCACTTCGATGGATTGGCGCTCGCCGTGCTGCTCGGCGCGGCGCTGGCGCTATGGCGCGGCCTCGGCGTGCTGCCGGTGATCGCCGTTTGTGCCGGCCTCGGTGCGTTAAAAGCACTATCAGGCTGAACCTTTGCCGGGCCGCGCGGGTCTATTTGCCCCCATGCGCCGCCGTTGTTGCGCCGCAATACGCTAAAATCCACCCTTTGCCCGACACTGGCTTGTTCCCATGACTGCCCGCCTGCGCGAAATCCCCTACAACTACACTTCGTTTTCTGATCGCGAGATCGTCATCCGGCTGCTCGGCGCCGAAAATTGGGCGATCCTCGACGAGTTGCGCGGCGAGCGCGTCACCGGCCGTTCGGCGCGCATGCTTTACGAGGTGCTCGGCGACATCTGGGTGGTTCAGCGCAACCCCTACCTGGAAGACGACCTGCTCGATAACCGCGAGCGCCGCGAGGCGTTGGTTGATGCCTTGCGCCACCGCCTGCGCGAGGTTGAAAAGCGCCGCGCCGACAGCGAAGGCGAGGATCCGGTGCGTGCCGCCCGGGTCAAGCCACTGATTGCCGCTGCCCACGCTGCCGTCGACCGTTTTGCCGCCCGCTTCGGCGAAACCCTGGACCTGCGCCGCAAGGTACTCAAGGCCCTGGGCAAGCACACCCGCCGCGACAATATCGCCTTCGACGGCCTGGCCCGCGTCTCGCACGTCACCGATGCCACCGACTGGCGCGTCGAATACCCCTTCGTCGTTCTCTACCCGGACACCGAGGAGGAAATCGGCCACCTCGTGCGCGGCTGTATCGAAGCCGGCCTGACCATCATCCCGCGGGGCGGCGGCACCGGCTACACCGGCGGCGCCGTGCCGCTGACGCCTTATTCGGCGGTGATCAACACCGAAAAGCTGATCGACATCAGCCCGGTCGAGAACATCGTTCTCCCCGGCCACACGGAAGCTTACGCCACCATCCGCACCGGCGCCGGCGTCGTCACCGACCGGGTTTCCGAAGCCGCCTCGCTGGCCGGCCGCGTCTTTGCGGTCGACCCGACCTCGGCCTCGGCTTCGTGCATCGGCGGCAACATCGCGATGAACGCCGGCGGCAAGAAGGCCGTGTTGTGGGGCACCGCGCTCGACAACCTGGCCTGGTGGAAGATGGTCGACCCGGACGGCAACTGGCTGGAAGTCGAACGCCTCAACCACAACTACGGCAAGATCCACGAGCAGGAGAAGGTCGAATTCCGCTTGAAACGCTTCGACCCGTCGGGCAAGAAGCTGCTCAAGGAAGAAATTCTCTCCATGCCGGGTGCGGCCTGCCGCAAGGTCGGCCTGGGCAAGGACGTCACTGACAAGTTCCTCGGCGGCGTACCGGGCGTGCAGAAGGAAGGCACCGACGGCATCATCGTTGCCGCACGCTGGGTGCTGCACAAGATGCCGCCCGTGGCGCGGACTGTCTGTCTGGAGTTCTTCGGCCAGGTTCGCGAAGCAGTGCCGGCGATCGTCGAAATTACCGACTACTTCAAGCCGGGCGGTGCCGGGCATGCGGCCGGCGTCCAGCTGGCCGGCCTGGAGCACCTCGACGAACGTTATGTGAAGGCCGTCGGTTACGCGACCAAGGCCAAGCGCCACGGCCGTCCGAAGATGGTGCTGATCGGCGACATCGTCGGTCACGATGAAGATGCGGTCATGAAAGCCGCTTCGGAAGTGGTACGCATGTGCAACCTGCGCGCCGCCGAAGGCTTTATCGCGGTCGACGCCGAAACCCGCAAGAAATTCTGGCTCGACCGCTCGCGCACCGCCGCCATTTCGCGTCACACCAACGCCTTCAAGGTTAATGAAGACGTGGTGATTCCGCTGCCGCGCATGGGCGAATATTGCGACGGGATTGAGCGGATCAACATCGAGCTGTCGACGCAGAACAAGCTGGCGCTGTGCGATGCGCTGAGCGAATTCCTCTCCGGCGACCTGCCGCTGCACGCAGGCGACGCCAATGTGGACAAGCAGGTGCTGATCGGCGACCGCCGGCAAGCCGCTCTGGACTACGTTGCCGCAGTCCGTCGCCGCTGGTCCTGGTTGCTGGAAAATCTCGACCTGCCGCTGGCCGAGGCCGAAGCCCAATTCGCCGAATACGGCGTGGTCGCCGGCGAACTGAGCAACAAGGCCGCCCATCCCCGCCTCTTCCACCGCCTGCAGGATTTTTCCGTACGCACCTCGTGGAAGCAGGAACTCAAGGCCCGCTTGTCGAAGATTTTCGACGGCACGCTGTATCGCCCAATCCTCGAACGGGTCGAGGCGATCCACAAGGAAGTGCTGCGCGGCCGCGTCTTCGTCGCACTGCACATGCATGCCGGCGACGGCAACGTGCACACCAACATCCCGGTCAACTCCGACAATTACGAGATGCTGCAGACGGCGCACAAGGCCGTGGACCGCATCATGCATCTGGCCCGAGGCCTCGACGGGGTAATCTCCGGCGAGCACGGGATCGGCATCACCAAGCTCGAATTCCTGTCGGAAGAAGAACTCGGTCCCTTCCGCGCCTACAAGCAGAAAGTTGATCCGGAAGGCCACTTCAACAAGGGCAAGCTGATGCCCGGCGGCGACATGGGCAACGCCTATACGCCGTCGTTCAGCCTGCTCGGTACCGAGTCGCTGATCATGGAGCAGTCCGAGATCGGCACCATCTCGGAGATGGTCAAGAATTGCCTGCGTTGCGGCAAGTGCAAGCCGGTCTGCTCGACCCACGTACCGCGTGCCAACCTGCTCTACAGCCCGCGCAACAAGATTCTCGCCACCTCGCTGCTGGTCGAAGCCTTCCTCTATGAAGAACAGACCCGGCGCGGCATTTCGCTCAAGCACTTCGACGAATTCAACGACGTCGCCGACCATTGCACGGTCTGCCACCGCTGCGTCAAACCCTGCCCGGTCGATATCGACTTCGGCGACGTTTCGGTCGCGATGCGCAACTTCCTGCGCAAGCAGGACAAGAAGCGCTTCAGCCCCGGCACGGCTGCGGCGATGGCCTTCCTCACTGCCAAAGACCCGGCGACGATCAAGCTGATGCGCGCCGGGATGATGGAATTCGGCTTCAAGGCCCAGCGCCTCGCTCACAAGGCGGCCAAGGCCATCGGTCTGGTCCAGGAGTCGCGCAAGGCGCCGCCAGCCTCGCTTGGGGCGCCGACGGTCAAGACCCAGATCATCCACTTCATGAACCGGCCGATGCCGGGCAACCTGCCCAAGCGCACCTCGCGCGGCCTGCTCGACATCGAAGACGACAAGGTCATCCCGGTGATCCGCAATCCGAAGAAAACCACGGTCGACTCCGATGCGGTGTTCTATTTCCCCGGTTGCGGCTCCGAGCGCCTGTTCTCGCAAGTCGGTCTGGCCACCCAGGCCATGCTCTACGAAGTTGGCGCAACCACGGTGCTGCCGCCGGGCTACCTGTGCTGCGGCTATCCGCAAACCTCGTCCGGCGACGAGGACAAGGGGCAGCAGATCACCACCGACAACCGCGTGCTCTTCCACCGCGTTGCCAATACGCTCAACTACCTCGACATCAAGACGGTGATCGTCTCCTGCGGTACCTGCATGGATCAGCTGCAGAAGTACCAGTTCGAGAAGATCTTCCCCGGCTGCCGCCTGCTCGACATCCACGAGTACCTGATGGAGAAGGGTGTCAAGCTCGACGGCGTCAGCGGCACCCGCTACATGTACCACGACCCTTGCCACACGCCGATGAAGGCCTACAACCCGCTGGCGGTGACCAAGGCGCTGATGGGCCAGGAGGTGCCGCTCAACGACCGCTGCTGCGGTGACTCGGGCTCCTTCGCCTACTCGCGTCCGGATATCGCCACGCAGGTGAAATTCCGCAAGCAGCAGGAAATCGAGAAGGGTGCCGAGAAGCTGCGTGCCGACGGTTTCTCCGGCGAAGTCAAGATTCTGACCTCCTGCCCGGCCTGCTTGCAGGGGCTGAGCCGTTATGACGACGATGCCGGCACCCAGGCCGACTACATCGTGGTCGAAATGGCCAAGCATCTGCTCGGCGACAACTGGATGGCCGATTATGTCGGCAAGGCCAACCAGGGCGGCATCGAGCGCGTGCTGCTGTAATTTTCGCCATTGACTGGCGTCGACCGTGGACAGGCTGCCTTCAGCCTGTCCACGGCCTTTCTGGAGTATGCAATGAGCCCCTCCACCCCGAACCACCCCGAAAACTGCCCGCTCTGTCGTGAAGACGGCGGCACGCTGTTGTGGCGCAACAGCCAACTGCGGGTGATCCGCGTCAACGACCCCGACTACCCCGGCTTCTGCCGCGTGGTCTGGCAGGCGCATGTCCGCGAGATGAGCGATCTGGACCCGACGCAGCAACAACAACTGATGCAGACGGTGTTTGCCGTTGAGCGCGTGGTGCGCGAACTGTTTACGCCAGACAAGATCAACCTTGCCAGCTTCGGCAACATGGTGCCGCATGTGCACTGGCACGTGATTCCCCGCTGGCAGGATGACCGCCACTTCCCCGAGCCGGTGTGGGGCCAGCCGCAGCGTACGCCGAACGCGGTTCGCCCGCAGGTAAGCGATGATGCACTCGCAGCGGCGCTGACAACGGCGCTTGCCGCCGCCAACGGCCCCAACTGAACGCGCAAGCCGCCCGCCGTTCCGGACAAGCAAAAGCCCCGGCAGCCTGTTTGGCCACCGGGGCTTTTTTCAAAAACCGATTACAGCGGGCTTACTTGGCGGCAGCGCCCTGGGCATCATGCACGCATTTCTTCATGAAGCTGCTGCGGGCGGCGCCGGCCAACTTCTTCTCACCGGCTTTCTGATCGCAAGCGGCGAACTCCGGCGTGGCCTTGACGTCGGCCTGGCATTTTTTCAAGAAGCTGGTTTTGGCTGCGCCGGCCAATTTTTTCTCGGCGGCACGAGACTCGCAATCATCGACCGCCAGCGCAGAACCGGCAGCAAAGGCAAGCAGCAACAGGCATACGGATTTTTTCATCAAGGTCTCCCGGAAAAAGATCGCAAATGGATAGACACGCGGGCCGACTATCGGGCTTTCAGGCATCCTCGTCAAGCATCATCCGCTGCTGACGTTCCATGAAATCCTGCATGCTGTCGATCCCGCGCAATTGCAGGATGGTGTTACGCACTGCCGCCTCAAGCAGCACCGCCAGGTTACGGCCGGCCGCCACCGGAATCACCACCTTGCGGATCGGAATGCCCAGTACTTCCTGGGTTTGCGCATCCAGTGGCAAGCGCGGCGCATCACCCTGATTGGCGGTTTTCTGCAAATGGACAATCAGCTTCAGCTTCATCTTGCGGCGCGAAGCGGTCTCGCCGAAGATGGTGCGGATATTCAACAGGCCAAGGCCGCGCACTTCAAGAAAGTCGCGCAACATGCCGGGACAGCGGCCCTCAATGGTAGTCGGCGCAATCCGCCCCATTTCGACCACATCGTCGGCAACTAGGCCGTGGCCGCGGGAAATCAATTCAAGCGCCAACTCGGATTTGCCGACCCCGGAATCGCCGGTAATCAGGACGCCCATGCCGAACACGTCCATGAACACGCCGTGCAGACTGACCGTATCGGCCAGCCGGGCCGACAGGTAGATGCGCAGCAGGTCAATCACCCCGGAGCAATGCTTGGGGGTCAACAGCAGCGGGGTGTTGGTCCGGGTACAACCCTCGGTCAGCATCTCCGGCGGACTCAGGCCATCGGCAACAATCACCGCCGGCGGCTGCGCTGCCAGCAGATCGTTGAGCATCTGCCCGAACCGGCGCTCGCCAATCCGGTAAGCCCAGTCATATTCGGCTTTCCCCATCACCTGCAGGCGTTCGGGGTGAATGATGTTGATGTGCCCGACCACATCGGCGCCGTAGTTATTCGATTCCTTGATCTCGATCCGGCGATCGTTGTCCTCACCCAGCAACCAGGAGAGCATCAGCTTCTCACGGTTATCCTTGTACAACTGAACCAGGCTGATGTGGCGCACGCAGGCCTCAGGCGGTGAAAAGCTGCAGCACGGCAGCGGCGTCTTCGGCGCTGTTCAGTGAATCGCGGAAGCTGCGTTCGGCAAAACGCTGCGCCAGTTCGGAAAGAATCTGCAGATGCGCCTCGGTGGCCTGTTCGGGCACCAGAAGGACAAACAGGAGATTGACCGGACGACCGTCGGGCGAATCAAACGGCACCGGCGTGCCAAGACGAAAAAAGGCTCCAGCCGCCTGCTTGAGGCCCTTGATCCGGCCGTGCGGGATGGCAATGCCCTGGCCGATGCCAGTGGAGCCCAGCTTTTCACGGGCAAACAGGCTGTCGAAAATCTGGGCCCGGGCAATGCCCAGTTGCGCTTCGAAAAGCTGGCCCGCCTGCTCGAAGACCCGCTTTTTGCTGGTGGCCTCAAGGTCGAGGACAACGCGGTCGGCAGACAGGATAGTGTTCAGGGGATTCATAGGAAAAGATAAAGCAAAGGCCGTACTCCCCAAGGAAGCACGGCCGGGCAGTGCTTATTCGGCAGCTTGCAGGGTGGGCTTTTCGCCGCGATGGTGATCCTGCAGCTTCTGCTTGTGCTTCTGGACCTGACGATCCAGCTTGTCAAACAGGGCGTCGATGGCGGCGTACAGGTCGTCGCCGGCTTCTTCGACATGCAGATCCTTACCCGGAACATGCATGGTCACTTCGGCCTTCTGCTTGAGCTTTTCGACGGACAGGACGACGTTCACGCCCGTCACCTTGTCAAAGTGACGAACCACGGGGTCCAGCTTGTTCTCGACGTATTCGCGCAGAGCCGGCGTAACTTCGATGTGGTGACCACTGATCTGCAGATTCATGTTTTCTCCTCTCTCTACAGGGTCTTGCGTAAATTGACCGGCGGGATGTTGAGCGACTCACGGTACTTCGCTACCGTCCGTCGGGCTACAACGATTCCCTGCTGGCCTAGTATTTCGGATATTTGACTATCCGACAAGGGCTTTTTGCCATCCTCGGCCCCAATCAATTGCTTGATCAGTGCCCGGATGGCAGTTGCAGAGCAAGCGCCACCGGTATCGGTGGACACATGACTGCCGAAGAAATATTTGAGTTCGAAGATGCCGCGCGGGGTGGCCATGAACTTCTGGCTGGTGACGCGTGACACGGTCGACTCGTGCAAATCGAGAATATCGGCGATTTCGCGCAGAACCAGCGGGCGCATTGCGACCTCGCCGTGTTCAAAGAACTGCTTCTGGCGCTCGACGATCGCCTGCGACACCCGCAGGATGGTGTCGAAACGCTGCTGCACGTTCTTGATCAGCCAGCGGGCTTCCTGCAACTGGCCCGTCAGGTTGCCATTGCCACGCCGCTGCTGGGCCAGGATTTCGGCATAGAGACGATTGACGCGCAAGCGCGGATAGGCATCGGGGTTGATGTAAGCCGTCCACTTGCCCTTGAGCTTTTTGACGATCACGTCGGGCGTAATGTAGCGCGCATCGTGCGCTGCAAAATGCGCACCGGGTCGTGGATTCAGGCTGACGATCAGCGCGTGCGCAGCCTTCAGGGCGGCATCGTCGGAGGAAGTCAGGCGCTTGAGCTTGGCAAAATCACGGGCGGCCAGCAGTTCCAGATGCTGCTCGACGATCCGCAGTGCCAACTCGCCCTCCCGGCTGACGGGCAAAGCCCGCAACTGCAAAGCCAGGCACTCCTGCGGCGAACGGGCGCCAATCCCGGTCGGGTCAAAATTCTGGATGTGCTTGAGCGCGATTTCGAGTTCTTCGAGCTCGATTTCGTATTCCGGCGGCAGGGTTTCCCACAATTCGACCAGCGGCGTTGATAGATAGCCGTCGTCGTCGAGGGCCTCGATCAGGAAACGGACCAGCGAGCGGTCGCGCTCCGACAACTGGGTCATCCCCAACTGCCAGCCGAGATGATCGCGCAGGCTGGTCGTTGCCGCGTGGATATCCTGGGCGTCGCTGTCGTCGTCCTCGTCACGCCCGGCACCGCTATAGGTACCGGCATCGCTGGCCCAGCGGTCATCGTCGACATCGGCCGGAGTGATCGGGGGCTCGCTATCGCGATCATCGCCCTGCGCAGCCGGTTCGGAAGCAGTCTCAGACTGGCTCGCCTCCTGCTGGTAGGGGCTGTCGAAGGACTGGGCCGAGGCAAAGGACTCCGGCACGTCATCGTCGCGCTCGAGCAGCGGGTTCTCAAGCAGGTAACGCTCAATCTCCTGTTGCATCTCGATGGTCGACAGCTGCAGCAGTTTGATCGACTGTTGCAGTTGCGGCGTCAGCGCCAGATGCTGGGAGAGTTTGAGCTGGAGGGCGGGCTTCATTGTTGCTGCGGGTTTCCGGGCCTGGGTGCGTCAGAGGCGGAAATGCTCGCCGAGATAAACTTTGCGCACGCTTTCATTATCGACGATTTCGTCCGGGCGTCCAGAGGCGAGCACGTGCCCGGCATTGATGATGTAGGCGTGATCGCAGATCCCCAAGGTTTCGCGCACATTATGATCGGTGATCAGCACGCCGATCCCGCGCTCTTTGAGGAAACGGATGATTTTCTGAATCTCCAGCACGGCAATCGGGTCGACACCGGCAAAAGGCTCATCGAGCAGGATGAAGCGCGGATTGGTCGCCAGCGCCCGGGCAATTTCGACTCGCCGCCGCTCGCCACCCGACAGGGCGGCGGCATTGACATGGCGAACATGGCCAATGTGCAGTTCGCCGAGCAGGTTTTCGAGCCGGGCATTGACCTCGCTCTCGGGCAGGTCGAGCAGTTCGAGAATCGCCCGGATGTTGTCCTCGACGTTGAGCTTGCGGAAGACCGAAGCCTCCTGCGGCAGGTAGGACAAACCCTGCTGCGCGCGCCGATGCATCGGCAGATGGGTCAGGCGTTCGTCGTCGATATAGACCTCGCCGCCATCCGAGGCGACAAGGCCAACGATCATGTAGAAACAGGTAGTCTTGCCGGCACCGTTGGGCCCCAGCAGACCGACCACCTCGCCGGCGCCGACATTGAACGACACATCCTCGACCACGGTGCGGGCCTTGTAGCGTTTCTTCAGGTTGTGTGCCGACAGGCGGGCGAGGGTGCTGCTCATGATTCATCATCTCCGCGCAGGACGCAGCGGATCGCCGCTGACGAAAAGCCACGATAGTGCAGAAAGCGCTGTTGCCTGGCCCGTTCTGCGGGGCTATCCGGCAGGTGGGTGAACTTGCGTTGCCAGACCTGGCGACAACGCGCGCCTTCGTCGCCGGCCTCGGGCAGGGCAGCGGCAATTTCATCATCGCCGATGCCTTGCTGGCGCAACTCCTGGCGCAACCTGGCGTTGCCATAGCGCGCGCCACGGGCAGCTACCCGCTCCGCCGCATAGCGCTGGTCGGAGAGCAGTCGTTCGGCTTGCAGCGAGTCGAGCACGGCGTTCAGTTCTTCTTCCGATTCGGCGTGCGCAGCGAGTTTCGCTTTCAGTGCTGCCCGGCTGTATTCGCGCCGGGTCAGCAACTGCAGGGCGCGCACACGCAGATCAGGCATCGGCCGGTGCCGACTTGCTCGGTTTGATCACGGTGACGCTGGCCGCTTCGCGAATCTGCGCCTCGACTTCCTGAGCGATTTCCGGATGGGCGCGCAGGAATTCGCGGGCGTTGTCCTTGCCCTGGCCAATCTTTTCACCCTTGTACGAATACCAGGCACCGGACTTGTCGATCAGCTTGTGGGCGACACCCATTTCGATGATTTCACCCTCGCGGGAAATCCCCTCGCCGTAGAGGATGTCGAAAATGGCTTCGCGGAACGGTGGCGACACCTTGTTCTTGACGATCTTGACCTTGGTTTCGTTGCCAATCACTTCGTCGCCCTTCTTGATCCCGCCGATGCGGCGGATGTCCATCCGTACCGAGGCATAGAACTTGAGTGCGTTGCCGCCGGTGGTGGTTTCCGGCGAACCGAACATGACCCCGATCTTCATCCGGATCTGGTTGATGAAGATGACCAAGGTGTTGGTCTTCTTGATGTTGGCGGTCAGTTTGCGCAGTGCCTGCGACATCAGGCGGGCGTGCAGGCCGACCATCTGGTCGCCCATCTCGCCTTCGATTTCGGCGCGCGGCGTAAGCGCAGCAACCGAGTCAACGATGATGATATCTACCGAACCCGAACGCACCAGCATGTCGGCAATTTCCAGCGCCTGTTCGCCAGTATCAGGCTGCGAAATCAGCAGGTCACCAACATTAACACCGAGCTTTTGCGCATACTGCGGATCCAGCGCGTGTTCGGCGTCGATGAACGCCGCCACGCCACCCAGCTTCTGCATTTCGGCAACCACTTGCAGACACAGCGTGGTTTTGCCCGAGGATTCCGGGCCGTAAATCTCGACCACCCGGCCACGCGGCAAACCACCGACGCCAAGCGCAATATCAAGGCCGAGCGAACCGGTCGACACGACCTGGATACCCTCGTCGATTTCGGCATCGCCCATCTTCATGATGGAGCCCTTGCCAAACTGCTTCTCGATTTGCTGCAGCGCCGCGGCGAGCGCTTTTGCCTTGTTGTCGTCCATGGGAACACCTCGGAAATTTGTCGGAATTATGGCACAGGGGCCGAAGATGGAACAGAAATTGCAGACGGTCGCCGGCTGCCAAGGTACGCCGCCAATCAATTACTGTTGATATTTACAGTATATGCACTGACGAGCTTTTGGCAAGCTGTTTGCTTGCCAGGTTGGCAATCCCGCTGCAGATTCACGGTCGACGCCTGAATTCGCGGGATTTCCCGCGCCTTGGCCTCGTTGACGCCGGTCTGCGCTAGCGGCTGTGGCAGAATCGCGCCCCATGGCTCATATTGCCCCCCCCTATCTGCCGCCCCCGGATACAGGCACTGCTCCGCTCTTTTGCGATCCTGCCGTGCTGGTCGTCGACAAACCTGCCGGCCTGCTCTCGGTGCCCGGGCGCGGCGAGGAACGTCAGGATTGTCTGGTCACCCGCCTGCACCGGCAAGGTTACTCCGATGCACTGACCGCACACCGCCTGGACATGGGCACCTCCGGACTGCTGATACTGGCCCGGGGCGAAGCCGCCCACAGCGAACTGTCGCGGCAGTTTCGCGAACGTCTGGTGGATAAGCGCTACATCGCCGTGGTTGCTGGCCTGCTCGCCGACGATTGCGGCAGTATCGACCTGCCGCTGATCTGCGACTGGCCGAACCGCCCCCGGCAAATGGTTGATTTCACGCTCGGCAAGCCGTCGCTGACACATTTCAGGGTGCTTGCCCGCGACCCGGCCAGCGACAGCACCCGGGTCGAACTGGAGCCGATCACCGGTCGCTCGCACCAGTTGCGGGTGCACCTGGCGGCGCTTGGCCACCCGATTCTCGGCGATGAGCTCTATGCCGGCCCGGCGGCCGAACGCGCCCCCCGACTGCTGTTGCACGCCAGCAAAATCAGCTTTTTTCACCCGTCGACCGCAGAAAAACTCGAATTTTCCTGCGCGCCGCCGTTCTGACCCGGGAGAGCCCGTGCGGAACCCGGCAAACCCCGTATAATCCCCGCGTTTTCAACCCCTTGCCGGCGTTTTCCGCACTGCCATGCTGATCTGGTTCGTCGCCCTTTACCTGCTCGTCTCCATCGGCATCGGCCTCTTTGCCGCAACGCGCGTACATAGCACCAAGGATTTCGCGGTGGCCGGTCGCCACCTGCCGCTGCCGGTCGTCACTGCCACGGTCTTCGCCACCTGGTTCGGCGCCGAAGCAGTGTTCGGCGTATCGGCGACCTTCGTCAAGGAAGGCCTGCGCGGAGTGGTCGCCGACCCCTTCGGCTCCTCGCTGTGCCTGGTTCTCGGCGGCATCTTCTTCGCCACCAAGCTGTACAAGATGAACGTGCTGACGCTGGGCGACTTCTTCCGCCTGCGCTACAACCGCACCGTCGAAGTGCTGACCACGCTCTGCATCGTGGTTTCCTACCTCGGCTGGGTTGCCGCCCAGATCAAGGCCCTTGGCCTGGTCTTCAGCGTCGTCACCGATGGCGCGGTCAGCCCGACCGCCGGCATGCTCCTCGGCGCCGCCATCGTCCTCACCTACACCACCTTCGGCGGCATGCTCTCGGTCGCGATCCTCGATTTCGTGCAGATGGGGATCATCATGGGCGGCATGCTGTTCATCGCCTGGTTCATCTCCGGCCAGACCGGTGGCGCCATGGCGGTGATCGAGCATGCCGACGCCGCCGGCAAGCTCGATTTCTTTCCGCCGCCCGACCCGCTGCAATGGGTCGCCTTCCTCGGTGCTTGGCTGACCATGATGCTCGGTTCGATTCCGCAGCAGGACGTTTTCCAGCGCGTAACCTCGGCACGCACCGCAAAAATCGCGATCTGGGGCTCGGTGCTCGGCGGCGTCACCTACTTCTGCTTCGCCTTTGTGCCGATGTTCATCGCCTACTCGGCCACCCTGATCGACCCCGAGCAGTTCAACGGCCTGCTGCAGACTGACTCGCAGCTGATCCTGCCGCTGCTGGTGCTGCAACAGACGCCGGTATTCGCCCAGGCCATCTTCTTCGGCGCGGTGCTGTCAGCGGTGATGAGTTGTTCGTCAGCAACACTGCTGGCGCCTTCGGTCGCTTTCTCGGAAAACATCGTGCGTGGCTTCGTGCCGCACCTCAGCGACCATCGCTTCCTCTGGGTGATGCGCGGCTCGATCGTCGGTTTCGCCTTGCTGGTACTGGCGTTTGCGCTGTACTCCAACGCCAGCATTTTCAAGATGGTCGAAAATGCCTACAAAATCACCCTGGCCGGTGCCTTCGTTCCGCTGGTAATCGGTGCCTACTGGGCGCGCGCAACCACTCAGGGCGCGCTGGCGGCGATCATCGGCGGCCTTTGTTCATGGTTGCTGGTTGAAGTCCTGATTGGTGAAGAAAGCCTGGTTCCGCCGCAATTGATCGGGCTCGGCGTTTCCTTCATCGGGATGTTTGCCGGGTCGCTGCTGCCGCAATGGGTCGGACGGCCGACACCGGTCGAGAACATCCACGATGCGCTGCACCATCGCGCCGCCGCCGAAACCCACCATGTGCCGCCGCACCCGTAAGGCCAGATGAATTCCCGCGGCCCGCTGCGCCTCGCCCGCTACTCGGCGCTAGTCTGGTGCGCACTGATCGTTTATGCCAGCCTCCACCCGTTCGCCGGCTGGCGCAGCACCGGGATTTCGCCGCTGGCCTTCCTCGAAGGCGGCTGGCCGCGCTACTGGACCGCTTTCGACCTGGCGGCCAACGTCGCGGTTTACCTGCCCCTCGGCTTCTTCCTGACCCTCGGACTATCCACGCTACGCTGGCGCTACACCGCACCATTACTGGCGACATTGTTCGGGATACTGCTCAGCGGTAGTCTCGAAGCTGTCCAAACCTGGTTGCCTTCGCGCGTCCCGTCCAGCCTCGACCTCGCCTGCAACAGCCTGGGCGGCCTGCTCGGCGCCTTGCTCGCAGTCTATCTCGGACCGCGCGTACTGGCCCGCCTGCTCGCCTTCGAGCAAAAGCTGCTGGCCCCGGTTGCCCACGCCGAACTCGGTCTGACCCTGCTCGGCCTGTGGCTGCTGCTGCCGCTCTCGCCGGAGATTTTGCTCTTTGGCGCCGGCGACTTGCGCCAGATGCTGGGACTGAGCACCGCCATGCCCTTTGCTGCCGAAAGCTTCGTCCTGATCGAAGCCAGCATCGTTGCCTTCAACGCCGTCGCGGTTGGCCTGCTGGTGCGCCAGTTGTGTGCCCGGCTGGCTGCCGCCTATTTGGTCGTACCACTGTTTCTGTTGCTCGGCCTGCTGATCCGCAGCCTCGCGGCAGCCATCCTGATCAGCCCAGCCGAAGCCTTGAGCTGGCTGACGCCGGGCGTCCGCCTTGGCCTTCCGGTTGCCGGTCTGGTCCTGGCCATTGCCCTGGCACTGCCGGCCGCTGCCCGCCTGATGCTCGCGGGGCTAGCACTGATGGCCGGTTGCGTGCTGGTCAATCTGGCCCCACCCAATCCCTATTCGCAGGCCGCATTGGCCGTCTGGCAACAGGGCCATTTTCTCAACTTCAATGGTCTGACCCGTATCGTTGCCAGCCTCTGGCCTTTCCTGACGCTCCCCTTTTTGCTGCTGACCGGTCGTCGACCGTAAGCAATGACGCCCGGCGGCGCGGCGTATAATCCCGCCGTTCAACGTCTGCCAGGAAACCCCATGAGCTACTTCCGCAAACACGTTTTCATCTGCACCAACCAACGCGAAGCCGGCGAGCAGTGCTGCCATAACACCGGTGGTTCGGCCGCTTTTGCCTACGCCAAAGACCGCATCGGGGCGCTCAAGCAGAACGGCCCCGGCGCCGTACGCATCAACAAGGCGGGCTGCCTCGGCCGCTGCGACAACGGCCCGGTGCTGGTGGTGTACCCGGAAGAGACCTGGTATTCCTTCGTCGATAACGAAGACCTCGACGAAATCATCCAGGAAGACCTGCTCAACAACCGCGTCGTCGAACGCCTGAAGATCTGAGCCCCACGATGAAAGCCCCGGAAGAAAAATTCCTGATCGCCGGCCCCGCCGGCCAGATCGACGTGATCATGGAGCGCCCCGACGCGCCGCGCGGCATCGCGCTGATCGCGCACCCGCACCCGCTGGGTGGTGGCGCCAACACCAACAAGGTTGCCTATACCCTGGCGCGCACCTTCGTCGGCCTCGGTTACGCCGCCTTCCGCCCCAACTTCCGTGGCGTCGGCGAGACCGAAGGCGTGCATGACGAAGGCCGTGGCGAAACCGATGACCTGCTGATCGTCCTCGAAGAAGCCAAGCGCCGCTGTGGCGACATCCCGGTGGTGCTCGCCGGTTTCTCGTTCGGCGCCTATTGCCAGACCCGCGTCGCCAAGCGCCTGCAGGAAGCCGGCCACCCGGCGCAACGGCTGGTGCTGGTCGGCACTGCCGCCGGCTACGTCGAGAGCACCCGCCACTACGACACCGAGGCCGTGCCGCACGACACCATCGTGATCCACGGCTCCGACGACACCCTGGTGCCACTGAGCAACGTCTTTGCCTGGGCGCAGCCGCTCGATCTGCCGGTGGTGGTTGTCCCCGGCGCCGACCATTTCTTCCATCGCCGCCTGCACCAGATCCGCGACATCATCAGCCGCGCCTGGCGCCATTGAGCGCGGCAGCCGGCATGGCGCTGCAGGTCAGCGAACTGAAGAAAAGCTACGGCGGCGAGCCAGTGGTCGCTGGCCTGTCGTTCGCCGTCGCTGCCGGCAGCTGCTTCGGCCTGCTCGGCCCGAACGGCGCCGGCAAGACCACCACGCTGCGCCTCTGTCTCGGCCTGACCGCCCCCGACAGCGGCCGCATCGAACTCGCCGGCCAGCCGATTCCGGCGGCGGCGCAGGCAGCCCGTGCCCGGGTCGGAGTGGTCCCGCAGTTCGACAATCTCGACCCCGATTTCACCTGCGCCGAGAACCTGCTCGTCTTCGGCCGCTATTTCGGCCTCGCCGACCACGAAATCCGCGCCCGCATCCCGGCCCTGCTCGATTTCGCCAGCCTCGGCAACAAGGCCGATGCACGCATCGCCAGCCTCTCCGGCGGCATGAAGCGGCGCTTGACGCTGGCCCGCGCGCTGATCAACGACCCCGACATCGTCTTCCTCGACGAGCCGACCACCGGCCTCGACCCGCAAGCCCGGCACCTGATCTGGGAGCGCCTGAAACAGCTGAAGGCCGCCGGCAAGACGCTAATCCTGACCACGCATTTCATGGACGAAGCCGAGCGCCTGGCCGACACGCTGATCGTGATCGACCACGGCCGCAAGATTGCCGAAGGCAGCCCGCGCGAGTTGATCGCCCGGCACATCGAGCCGCAGGTGATCGAGGTTTTCGACGAATTCCACGGTCGACTGCCGGAATTCGTCGAAAACCAGCGGCAGCTGGCCGAGCGCGTCGAAGTCTCCGGCGAAACCGCCTTCTTTTACTGCCACGACCCGCGCCCGCTGCTGGCCCGCCTCGCCGATGCCGACGGCCTGCGCTACGTGCACCGCGCCTCCAACCTGGAAGACGTGTTCATCAAGCTGACCGGGCGCGAGCTGCGCGACTGAAATCGGGGCCAAAGCAGTCGGCATCCGGCCCGGCATTGTTTATCATTGACGGTTTGACGACAGACGACTATCGGCATGCCCCCACTCCGGCGCTTACTCGGCTTCCTCCTGTTCCTGCTCACTCTTGCCGGCCCCTCGCTACATGCCGCCGAGGGTGCGCGCATCGCACTGGTCATCGGGAATAGCGCCTACCGCTCGGGGGCTCTGGCCAATCCGAAAAACGATGCGGTGGCGATTGCCGAAGCCATGCGCCGCCAGGGATTCACCGTCCATCTCCACACCGATGCCAGCAAAGCCGAGATCGACCGCCTGCTGCGCCAGCTCAGCAGCCAGTCCGACCAGGCGGCGGTAGTCGCGCTGTTCTATGCCGGGCACGGCGTCCAGGTCAATGGCTTCAATTATCTGGTCCCGGTCGACGCCAGTCCGCAAAACGAGCGTGATCTGAAACGCGATCTGGTCAAACTCGACGACATCATCGACGACATGGGCAATGCGCGCGTCAAACTGGTGTTCTTCGATGCCTGCCGCGACAACCCGCTGGCCCGCAGCTTCAGTCGCGGCGCTTCGCGGGGCCTGGCAGCGCCGGTGGAAGCCAGCGGCACGCTGATTTCCTTTGCCACCAAGCATGGCAACGTTGCGCTTGACGGCGAAGGCCGCCATAGCCCTTATACCGAAGCCTTGTTGCATGAAATCCGCGAAGCCGACGGGATCGAGATCGAACAACTGCTGCGCCGCATCCAGCAACGGGTCAAGAAATCAACACAGGGACAACAGGAACCCTGGCGTTACGGCTCGCTCGACGGCGACTTTTTTCTCCGCCCCAGCCGTCCAGCCCCCGCCAGCGCAAGCCGCCCTTCCGGCTATGCCCAACCGGTCGATCCGACTGCCATCGATCTGAGCTTCTGGGACAGCATCAAGAATAGCCCGCAGGCAACCGATTACGAACTTTATCTCGAACAATTTCCGGAGGGACGTTTTGCCAAACTGGCACAAGCCAGACTGCGCCAGTATCGAGGTGTGGCGGCAACTCCTCAACCTCTGCCGCCACTGCAACAGGCTGCCCCGGCCCAGCACCCAACCCAGCCAGCCCGGCCCGCCGTCGGCGCACGCTGGGAATACGAAATATTCGACTTGTACCGAAATGCGGCAATCGGCAAATACGAAACGACTGTCAGTGCGGTGCTCGCCGACGAAATCGACGAAACGCTGAGCAGCAATGGACAGAAAATTGCCCAACGCCGCGTATCCGGGCAGACGGCAAACAGCATTCACGTTTTCCGCAGTCCTTCGACTCCCGAAGTCCTGATCAGTGAATTGAACCCGTTCCTCGGAAACAGCAACGAACTACGTACAGGGCAACTGCATAGCGGCGATTTCAGCTTTGCCGGTACCCAATGCACCGGCAGCGCGAAAATTGGCGAGCGGGAAACGATCAAGGTCCCCGCCGGATCGTTCCTGGCCACCCCGGTCCGCGTCGATTGCAGTTACAAGGGCGTCGGCAGCTCAGCCGTCAGCGCCGGAGCGACGTACAGCATGCGCTTGCTGCTCACCGCCTGGTACGCCCCCGAAGTTGGCCGCGTCGTCAGGATCGACAAGGAAATCCCCAAGGTTTTCAACTCGGGTGGAGACCGGGAAAGCTACCGGCTGCTCAGCTACCAAATCAGCCCCGAAACCTCGCGCTAAGTACCGCTCCCTTACAGGAAGTTGTTGGCAGCAAGCCCGGCCAGTTCAAGGTTGTTAACCCCGACCAGATTGCCCACCAGCACTACTTCGGCAGCACTGATCGTGGCCACATCGGCACCGGAGGGATTGGTCAGGTACCAGATCTGGGTATTCCCGGTCACATCGGCACTCAGAACCACTGCCTTGCGGGCAGTGGTTGGCAGTGCCAATTGAGTCCCAAACAAAGCCGCGATATCGGTTGCAGTCAAAGCGCTGGAACCGATGGTCAAGAGCACGTCACCATTCGCCCAAGCCTTGGGGGTTGCCGGCACAGCCTGATTGGTGTCGATGACCCCGAGATTGGCGGTCTTGGTGCTGACCAGAAAGCCGCTCAGCTTGAGAATATCCCCACCTTTACCGGGCTTGAAATCGCGAATTTCAACTACCCCGCTACCCGGTGCCGAAGGTAGAACCACGGTATCAATCCCGGCACCCAAGGTCAGAATATCGTTGCCACCACCACCAGTGATGTTGTCGCCAAGCGGCGAGGCAAGATACGAATTGGCTTCACTCCCCCCCTTGAAAACAATCAATTGCGCGGTGGCGGTACTGGAAGAAGTCGTGGAAGTGGTCGCGGCGGGGACCGGTATCGCACTGAAATCGACATTGACGACCGAGGACATCGTCCCGCCCAAGGGGATCACATTGGTACTGCCGAGCTTCAGCGTATCGGCAGACAGATCGACTGTCAGGGTCAAGTTCGGTTTGATGATCGAAGACAGGGTGCTGCCATTGATGTACAACAGCATGTCGGTGAAGTCGACTTTCAGGTCGCTCCGGCTGGCGCCAACCGGCACCTTGCCGCTGGTAAAGTCAGCACTCGTAAACGTCACCGAGAGGTTGGCGATGCTACTGGCAGCATCGTGGGTAGTGGCTTTGCCAGTAAAACTCAATTTGGCCTCGGTGTCGCTGACCTTGACCAGGGCTGCCGTCAGCCCCTTCGGCGTATTTGCCACCGTCCCGAGTTTGGCCCCGGCCAAGCCCTTGAAGGTGTCGCCGGAGAGCTTGATGCTCAAACTGGCGGCCAGGCTACCGTCATTCGTGGCACTTTCCTGGAATCCGTCGCCCCCCCAGGACAGGAGCGAACCAGCAGTCGCTGCCGCTTTCAACAACAAATCCTCAATTCCGCTCGGCAAACTGGCCAACTCGGTACTGGTCGGACTACGCTGGCTCAGGGTGGCATAGGCTGCAACCGCTTTGGTTTTCAATGCCAGCTTGCCGCTCAACTCCTGCGATTGGGCAAAGGCGTTCAGCACCTGCCCCCGACTGGCACCCGCCCCAAGCACATTGCTCCAATATTTGGCGCCAGCTTCGTCAGGAGAACGTCCGAGCGCATTTTGATAAAGCACTCCGACAAAATCCTCATTGCTGGTGTTTGCGCCATAACGCGCAGCAAATTCCGGGGAATAGGAAAAAATAGTGGCAATATCGGAAAGCCCGGCACCATTGCGCAAGATGCTGTTCCAGAACAGCAGCCCTTCGTAATCCGGAGCCCGGTCATAGCTCGCCCAGTACAAACGGGCAACGCTCTCGATCTGGCCTTTATATTCAGGTGCGCTGAAAAACATGTTGGCAACCTGAGGGCGGGTAAAGTAGGTGTTATCGAGGCGCGCGGAGTAATAATTGAGCTCTTCGGCCGACGGCGTCCGGTACAGCAAATCGCGATACAGCCCGAGTACAAAATCCTGATTGGTATACGCCACGGCTTCCTGCTTTCCTAACTCTGGATGGCAAACGACCCCGGCCTAGGGTCGAACAACAATGGGGGCTTTATATCCAGCCCGCCAATAAACGTCAATGATAGCGCAGGCGTCAGCTTGTGCTATCATTCGCGCCCTGCGCAATGGCGCAGCCGCGGGGGTTTGGGTGAGCGGTTTAAACCAGCAGTCTTGAAAACTGCCGACGTCGGAAGGCGTCCGTGAGTTCGAATCTCACAGCCCCCGCCACTACATATCCACTACCGGCATCATGCTTGCACTGCCGATAGTTGGCGCTCCAGCCAGTCGCCAATCGCGCGTACCTCCTCCAAAGATACCTGATGCGCCAGTGGGTAATCATGCCATTCGGCATCGCCGACCCCCTCCTCGACGGCCATCGCAAAAGCTCGCCGCCCCAGTACCGGAGCTACCACATCGTCATCGGCACCATGTGCGGCAAACAAGGCAATGTCGTTACGGCAACGCCCCTTCAGGGCTGATTCATTGGCAACATAAGTAGACAACGCAATCACGCCCCCCAGGCGCCATGGAGCGGGCAACCCGGTGGCGTAAGCCACCGCGCCTCCTTGCGAAAAACCGGCGAGAAAAACCCGTTCCGGCGGGATGCCTCGCACCAACTCCCTTTCAATCAAACCCTGCACGGCACCGCACGCGGCCTGCAGATGCTCTTCGTTGATCTCGCGCGCCGCTGGCCGCAGACTCAAGATGTCGTACCAGGCCCGCATTTCATAGCCACCATTGCAGGTTACCCGGCGCCATGGGGCATGAGGAAAAACAAAGCGCCCCGGCCACTCTGCCGACACCCCCAGTTCGGACACGACCGGAACAAAATCACTACCATCAGCCCCCAGGCCATGCAGCCAGATCAAGGTAAAGCGCGGGGTTTGCCCCGTCACCAATTCGATCGCCGGCTCACTGAAAAAATCGGACATTCATAAATCCAGAAAATCGCCCACGGCACCTGCCTGGGCCAATGTATCGGCATAACCCAGCTCGATCAGGCACCGGGTATAAGCTTTTTCAAACAACAGGTAACTGGTCAGCGCCCCGCCCCGCCGGTTCATTGCCCCCACTCCGGTAAGCAAGGCTCGCACCGGCCAAGGCAAGGCCGCCGCGTGTTCAGCGGCCATCAAATCCAGTCGTTGTGAGGGCGAAATCACCAAGGTGTCGAGTTGCTTGAGCTTGATACCGGCTCGCTCCCTGACCTCCGTCGGAATTGCTTCGACCGTCCGGTTGATCCGCTCCATGCGCTCGATATCGACTGCCAGGCTATCGAGAAAGATGCTCGACAAAGCATGTCCGGCAATCTGAGCAAGCGACGGATAGCCTTCGCTTTTTTCCCGAGGTAGCGCTTCGCGGCGCCGGCCGGCACCAATTACCAAGACCTTTTCGGCCCCCAAATGAATGGCCGGCGAGATCGGTGCAAGTTGCCGCATCGAACCGTCACCAAAATACTCACGATGGATGCGGACCGCCGGAAAGAAGAAAGGGATGGCACTGGAAGCCAGTAAATGGTGCAGCCCGATTTCGGTTCGCGTACCGATGCGCTGAGCCCGATGCCAGTCAGGTACCTCCGGACGGGCTTGAAAGAAACTGATGCTCTCGCCACTATCGTAGCCCGAGGCGGTAATGCTCAGAGCGTGCAGATGGCCACCGGCGATTGCCCGCTCGATACCGGAAAAATCCATGTGCCGCGCGAGCAGGTAGCGCAAGGGAGTATTGTCGAGCAGCGATTGCGGAGCCCGATGCGTCAACCAGCCGACAGCCAGCGCCGACAGCCAGCGGTAGCCGGCCAGTGCGATCCCCGGTGCATCGGCACGATAAATATCGCCGGCCCGCATATTGCCCCAGACCCGGTTGAGCATAGCCACCGCGCCAATGAAATTTTCTGCCGCACAGGCCAGCCCCGCCGCGTTGATCGCTCCGGCAGAAGTCCCACAAATGATCGGAAACGGATTACGAGCTCGCTTGCCCGCCAATTTGGCAATCGCCGCCAGCACACCCGCCTGATAGGCGGCCCGCGCCCCTCCGCCAGTCAGGATCAGCGCCGTGCGTCGGCCCATGGCGCTGTGTCAGGCCTGTGCTTCAGTTCAGGCCGTCGCGAAAAGCGTCGGCCCAGCAGTTGGGAGTCTCGTACAACCTGACCTGCCGCAATTGCAGGTGATTGCCATAGGTATCGCGATAGACTGCATCGAGTTTCTCGAACGCAATCCGCACCAGATTTTCTGCCGTCGGCACCCGATCCAGAATCACCGTCTTATGATCTGGCAGCGAGTTGAGAAAATCGACAATCGCCGTATCGCCGGCATAGGCCAGGAAAGCATGGTCCCATTCATCGACCAGATGTTCCTTCGCCAATGCCTTGACCTGGGAAAAATCCATCACCATGCCGTTGGCGGCATCACCAGCCTTGTCGATGACCTGACCGGACAAGGTGATTTCGATGACATAGCGGTGGCCGTGCAGATGGCGGCACTGGCTTTTATGGTCAGGGATGCGGTGACCGGCATCGAATTCGAGGCGGCGCGTGATCAGCATGGAAATTCCGGGGCGGTGGCTGGCCTTGAATTATACAATGGCGCCATGCTCAGCACCGACAACCACCGCCGCGACAGCGCCGGCCTCCGCTATGTTTACCCGGTGATCTCCCGCCGCGCGGGCGGCGTCTCGGTCGGCATCAACCTCAACCCGAACAATGCCTGCAATTGGGCCTGCCTCTACTGCCAGGTCGAGAATCTCAGCCGTGGCGGCCCGCCGCCGCTTGATCTGGATTTACTGCGCCACGAACTGGACACATTCCTGAACGATGCTTTGCACGGCAATTTCATGTCCAGAGAGGTCCCCGAGTCGGCCCGTCGCCTGGTCGATGTCGCCTTTTCCGGCAACGGCGAACCGACCAGCGCACCGGAATTTGCGCAGGCAGTCGCAACGGTGATCGACATACTGGAGCGGCATTCACTACGTAACCGCCTGCTACTGCGCCTGATCAGCAACGGCAGCCTGCTGCATCGCCCCGCAGTCCAACAGGGAATTCGCCAACTCGGCGAATGGGGAGGAGAAGTCTGGTTCAAGCTGGACCGAGCGGAAGCAGCTTCCGCCAGCCTGATCAATGGCAGCCCGTTGGATCCGGACAAAATGGCCAGCCACCTTGCCACCTGTGCCCGATTGGCGCCAACCTGGGTGCAAACCTGCTGGTTTGCACTCGACGGCAACCCTCCCGACGCAACAGCCGAGGAGGCCTATTGCACCCTGTTGCGCCCACTCGCAGGAAGTCTTGCCGGCGTCCATCTCTATGGCCTGGCGCGCCCATCCCTGCAAGCAGCAGCAAGCCGGCTATCAGCGCTTGCAGGGGAACAACTCGACGCATTTGCGCGCCGCATCAAAAAAGAAACGGGCCTCAGGGTCGTGGTTTCCCCCTAGGCCCGTTTTCACGGTCGACTGCCGCTACGGGCAAAAATCCCCGGCTGCGGCGATCCGCTACCCAACGATCAGGCAGCAGCCTTCTTGGCGTGTGCGCGGGCAGCCTTCTTCAGCGTCTTGAACATCTCCGGATCTTGCGACTTGAGGTATTCAACCACTTCGAGGTCTTCGCGCTTGACGTTCTTGATGTCGATCTGTTCGACGTGCACCAGGCGCAGCAACTCGCGCACAGGCTTGGGCATGTTGCGACCGCTTTCATAACGGGAGCCGCCGCTCTGGGTCACGCCCAGCTGGGACCAGAACTGTTGCTGGTTCAGGCCAAGCTTGCGACGGATTTCGCGAGCGTCAATCTTTTCAATGGTCTTAACGGTGGTCATTTCTCTTCTCCACGATGATGGATCAATTGGGGTATCCTGCTTGCCTAGAGGCATATGACTTAAGTCATATGACCAAGTGTATATCGTGATATGACAAAAAACAAGGCGGGTTAACCATAAAAAGTTATCTAGTTCAAATTGATGAGCTGAATGACATGACAGCGCGGTCATGAAAATGAGCTAGCGTTTACTCACTTTCATTGATTCCCGCACAGTTCTGTTTAACCGACTGGAATCGACCGGCAAATATTCGGATGGCGCACGATCTGTTCGGCCGGTCGCCAAGCCCGGGTCATCCCGAATCAGCGAACAGTTGCACCGAATGCGATGCAGCCCGGCATCACCGCCGAAAGGACTGCGATCTAGCCTGCGTCCGGACGCAGGCCGTAGCGAACAAAATCGTGGCCGCGCTCCAGCGTTTCACTGGGCAGGAACGACTGTGGCGGCACTCCTTCGAACACCACCGGCTGACCGGGACGAAGACTGTAAGCAGCCGGCAGGATGAGTTGGCGAGACTCCACATCGTCCAGCAGGAAAGCTGCCAGACGCGGTGCCCGCGCATCCTGAGGCTGACGCGCCAAGACCCCGGCCCGTGGCTGACCGGAGAACCAGTGCAAGCTGGCCTGCAAGCTGCCGTCATCGCACATTTCGATTCCCTGCAGACATCCCAGTCGGAGCTGCCCGGCAACCCGGCAAGCGACCAGGGTAGCCGCCATATGGCGCACCGGGGTCTGACCGGGCAAGCGGACCAGATAGGGATCACGGGCTTGCCACAATTCGCCGGGCACCTCAAGGCGGCTGACGGCATGCGACAGTTGCGATACCCGGTCAAAACCGAACACGCCTAACCGCTGGTGCGCCAGACGGGAAGCTTCAAGACTGACTTTTTGCGGATTGAGATACTGGTCGGAAAGCAGGGCATAGATATGCTCTGCACCGAAAACCAGCGCGACCTCCCCCTCCAGGCCACTACCTGCCGGACGAATACCGGCCAATGCCAGTTCGACCTCGCGCAGCAACCGCAAGCAGGCCGCCGCTGACAATTCGCGGCCCAGCTTAAGGGTCTCCGGCGTTTCCCCGGCCCGCAAACCGTCACTGCGCTGCCGCAGCTTCCGGGCAATGCTGCGCACATCCAGCCAGTGCGGAACGCCTCCCACCCCCTCAGGACGCCCGGAAAAGCGGCTGAGGTCAAGTGCCCGCGCCTTGGGATCGTTGCCGCGGCCATCCTGCCATTTCGCCAACTCACGCCAGCGCGCAAAAACCCGTTCAAGCACATTCAGTTGCAGAACGCTGAAACGCTGGGGCTCGACCAGGCGCCACAGGAAAGCCCAGGCCAGATAGCCACCGACGCTGGCGGCACCAAGTGTCGGCAACAATGGATCCGTCATGGCCAGCGCCAAACCCCCGCCCGCATGCGCCACCGCCAGGAGAGCGAACAAGTGCTCATCGAGAGCGGACGGAACGGCATGCCCAGCCTGGACATGCGCATACACGGCCAGGCGTAGCGCGTTACCGGCCCGCTGCAGCGCAAGCGGCGCCTGCTCGGGCGAACTCTCGGCCAGCTGGCGGCACAACAAGGCCAATCCCAACCACAGCCGTCGGCTGAGGCGGAATAGCTGCAACTCCTGGTCGGCCAGCGGCAAGGGCTTGCGCACATAGCGGGCCGCTGCTGCCTCAGCGGTGCCCAAGGCAATCGGCCACAAGGTATCAATCCATGCCTGCAACTGACGTGGAGATGGGCGCGCGGCCAGCAGTGCATCGCATTGGGCAACCAGCAGCTGGAGTTGCGCAGGATCATTGCCGCGCTCCCGCCAATGCGCCACTGCAAGCTCAGGCTGAGCGAAGGGGGCAACTGCGGGAGGCAGTCCGGCGGGCGTGAAAGGATTGACCAGAACAACAGACATGCTGGCTCCAGCAAGCGAAAAACAGCTGAATATTATCCGCTGGCTCTCTGACCGAAAGCGGCCAGACGATAAAAAAGCGGAGCCGGATTACTCCGGAACTCCGCCTGGGCATTGCTACGACGGCTTCAGCCGTCGGCGTTGATCTTGGCGATCAGGGCTTGCAGAGTAGCCTCCGCCTGATCGTTGGCGACCTGGCAGGTCCCGGCCGCATGATGGCCACCGCCGCCGTATTGCAGCATCAGTTCGCCAACATTGGTCCGGCTGCTGCGATCGAGAATCGATTTGCCGGTGGCAAATACGGTGTTCTGCTGTTGCAGGCCCCACATCACGTGAATCGAGATGTTGGTTTCCGGGAACATGGCGTAGATCATGAAACGATTGGTCGCCCAGATCGTTTCCTCTTCGCGCAGGTCGAGCACGGCAAGATTCTTGTACACCTTGGTGCAGCGTTGAATCTGTTCCTTGGCCTTGGCCTCATGTTCGAAGTAAAGGTCGACACGCTCCTTGACGTCCGGCAAGGCGAGGATCTGTTCGATGTTGTGATCGCGACAGTATTTGATCAAATCCATCATCAGCGCGTAGTTGCTGATCCGGAATTCGCGGAAGCGGCCGAGGCCGGTGCGGGCATCCATCAGGTAGTTGAGCAGCGGCCAGCCGGTCGGATTGAGGATTTCGTCACGCGAGAATTGCGCAGCGTCGCCCTTGTCCACGGCTTCCATCATGTCGTCGGCGATGCTAGGGAAAGCCTTCTTGCCGCCGTAGTAGTCATAAACCACGCGGGCTGCCGAAGGTGCCTCCGGATCAATGATGTGGTTATTCCGCTCGCCGGTATTGCGCAAGGTTTCCGACAAATGGTGGTCGAAGGCGAGATGCGCGGCGGCAACGTAAGGCAGGTTGGTGGTGATGTCGCGGTCGGTGATCTCAATCTTGCCGTCCTGCATGTCTTTCGGATGCACGAACTTGATGTCGTCGATCAGGTTGAGTTCATTCAGCAGCACGGCGCAGACCAGGCCGTCGAAGTCGCTGCGGGTGACCAGACGGAATTTTTCTTGGCTCATCTTGGGGGTCTCCAGGCGGTTTTTTGCATTAAAGCATATTCCGGCAAGCGACGTCAGCGCATTGCCGCATCGAAAGTAATGGCATTGACCGGGCAAGGTGCGACACAAGCTCCGCAACCGGTGCAGACTGCGGGGTCAAGTTGCGGCAGCGCGGCACCGCCGAGGCGAGGGGGAAAACGAATCGCCCGCGCGTCGCAATGTTCACCGCAAATCCGGCATTCAATGCCCTGCTGCGGCAGGCAGGCCTGGCCGATCTGGGCCCGCAGGCCCCAAGGCGGACAGCCCTCGTCACGGTGCAGGGCGCCGCTGCGGCAGGCGCGAGCGCAATCGCTACAAAAAGTGCATTCGGCGGTGAAATGCAGCGTCGGATAGCCGCCGTCGCCGCTAACGACGATACCTTGCGGGCACGCCTGCCGGCAGTCATCGCAACGCGTACAGGCATCGATAAAAGCTGCCTCGGCGAGAGCCCAGGGCGGACGAATTTGGGCCTGCGGGCGCGGTCGACCGCGAAAGAAGCCGCGCCGCGCCAGATCAACCATGCTTACTGTACAGCCTTCATCTTGTCGATGCCGCTACGCAGCATCTGGTCGATTTCCGAGCCCGGCTCGACTTGCGGCAGCAACGCTTCCCAGTAGCCGATCGCGGCCTTGCGATCGCCACGCTCCATCGCCGAAGCGCCCGCCAGGAACAGGCTGTGACCGTGCTTGGGATCGAGTTTCAATGCCTGTTGAATCAGTTGCGTCGGCTTGCCCTGCAAGCCCTGATCACCACCAGCCATGGCCATGGTTTCGGCGTAGCTTGCAAGCAGGTCGGGGTCTTTGGCGATTTCCTTCTCGGCCCGGGCGTAGGCCTTGATCGCCTCTTCGTAGCGGCCAAGCACTTTGTAAGAGCGTGCCAGCATCAGCCAGCCCTGCATGTCATCGGGGTTGGCAGCGACCTTGGCGGCCAGTTTTTCGACCATCGCGTTGATCTGCTCCGGCGACATCTTGGGCTGCGCCATGGTCTGGGCCGGGTCGAGACCGCGCGGATTGCCGAGTAGCGCGTAACCGGCCAGCGCCAGCAGAGGCAAGCTCAGCAGCAAAGCAATCGCCGTCTTGCGGGTGGGTGCGTGACTGGCCGGCAGTTCTTCGTCATTGCTACGGTCGACTTCCTCAAGCAAACGTTTTTGCAACTCGCCACGCGCCTGCTGGTAATCGGCCTCAGCCAGCGTGCCTTCAGCTTGCTCGCGTTCGAGTTCGGCCAACTGGTCGCGGAAGATCGCGAGATTGGCGGCCTTGCGATCGGCCGCACCCTGGCGACGCAGCCCCAGCCACAGCGGCGGCAGCAGGAAGGCAAAAACGACGGCAAGCAGCAGCGCCGCGAAAATGGCGAATTGGGTCATTTCGGTTCAATATCCTTGAGCAGCGCTTCGGCGCGGCGGATTTCCTCGGGCGACAGCGGCTTTTCATCGGCCAGGCGGAGGCTGCGCCGGCGCAGATAATTGCGCAGCGCCAGCAGGCCGCCGATCAGCAGCACCAGCGGCCCCCCCCAGAGCAGCAGCGTGCTGGCCTTGACCGGTGGCCGGTAGAGCACGAAATCGCCGTAGCGGGTGACCATGAAGTCGATGATTTCGCCGTTGCTCTTGCCGTCCTTGATCATGCTGCGGATTTCGCGGCGCAAATCCTGCGCCAGTTCGGCGTTGGAATCGGCGATGTTCTGATTCTGGCAGACCAGGCAGCGCAACTCGGCCGACAGTTCCTGCAGGCGTTTTTCGGCCACCGGATCAGCAGCCAGCGCGGCCTCGGTCGCGGCGTCGGCCGCGTTCACGGTCCACGCCGAAAACAGGCAAAAAACCAGAGCCAGGGCAGTCAGCACGCGCTTCATTGATTCAACTCCGCGAGCAGGGGCATGATCTTCTTGGCCAGCACGTCGGGCGTGATCGGGCCGGTATGCTTCATCCGGATCACCCCGGCCTTGTCGATCACGTAGGTTTCCGGCACGCCGTAGACGCCGTAGTCGATGCCGACGCGGCCGTCGAGGTCCATCACCGTCAGCCGGTACGGATCGCCATGTTCGGAGAGCCACTTGTTGGCCCGCTGCAGCGCCAGCTTCTTCTCTTCATCAGCCGGCATCTTGTTCATGTCGAAGTTGCCGTCGCCGCGCACTTCCTTGTAGTTGAGGCCGATCAGCGGCACATCGACCTTCTTCGAAAACTCGACCAGCACCGGGTGTTCCTGGCGGCAGGAAACGCACCAAGAGGCCCAGACATTGAGTAGCCAGACCTTGCCACGAAAATCCTCAGGGCCAAGGGTCTTCTCGGGCTCAGCAAGGACTGCCAGCTTGAACACCGGGGCCGGCTTGCCGACCAGCGGCGACGGCACATCGCGCGGGTTCAGATTGAGCCCGACGGCAAGCAGGACGACGAGGGCGGCAAAGGCGCCGATGATCCAGTAATAACGATTCATGCTTTTTGCACTCCTGCGGTGGCGGCAGCGGATATATCGGAACGGCGCGACTTGACGCGATAGCGACGGTCAAGCATTGCCAGCAAGCCACCCAGCGACATCAGCACGCAACCGCCCCAAATCCAGTCGACAAACGGCTTGTAATAGACCCGCACCGCCCACTCCCCTTCCGGCTGGTCACGGTCAATCGGTTCGCCGAGCGAGACATAAACGTCGCGCAGCAGGCCGGCATCGATTGCGGCCTCGGTCATCGGCATCGCCGATGAATGGTAGTTGCGCTTCTCCGGGTTCATTTTCCGGACAAAACGACCGTCGACCGTGAGATCGAAGTCACCCTGCATGGCTACATAGTTCGGGCCCTGAACCTGACGCACGCCGTTGAAGCGGAAGCTGTAGCCGGCCACGGTCACCTGTTCACCAGCCGCCATCTTGACGTCCTTCTCCTGCTCGAAGCTCATCACCATGGTCACGCCGACGACGAAGACGGCGACGCCGATATGCGCCAGATGCATGCCGATGAAGCTCTTCGGCTGGGCCACTGCGGCAGCAACGATACTGCGCTCGCCACGGGTGTGACGCACTCGCTCGGCAAAATTCTGCAGCGCGGTGACGACGATCCACGCAGCAAAGAACAGGCCGAGGGCGGTCATCGCCTTCCACTGGCCATAGACCAGTGGCACTGCAACCGCAACAATCACTCCGCAAGCCAAAGCCCAGCGACCGATTCGCAGCAACTCCGGCAAGGACGCAGCCTTCCAGCGAGCGAAGGGACCAACCCCGACCAGAAACAGGATCGGCGTCATGACCGGCACGAAGACAGCGTTGAAATAAGGTGGGCCGACGGAAATCTTGCCCACCCCCAAAGCATCGATCAGCAACGGGTAGAGGGTACCGAGCAAGACGGTGGCGCAAGCCACGACCAGCAGCACGTTGTTGGCAAGCAGCATCGATTCGCGCGAAACCAAGCCGAAGCGGCCACCCAGTCCGACCTTCGGTGCGCGCCAGGCAAATAGCGTCAGCGACAGGCCGATCACTGCAACCAGGAAGATCAGGATGAAAATGCCGCGACGCGGATCGGTGGCAAAGGCGTGCACCGAGGTCAGCACCCCGGATCGAACCAGGAAGGTACCAAGCAGCGACAGCGAGAAGGCAGAAATTGCCAGCAAGACGGTCCAGTTCTTGAAGCTGCCACGCTTTTCGGTGACCGCCAACGAATGCATCAGCGCGGTACCGAGCAGCCAGGGCATGAACGAGGCATTTTCGACCGGATCCCAGAACCACCAGCCGCCCCAGCCGAGTTCGTAATACGCCCACCACGAACCCATTGCAATCCCGAGCGTCAGGAAAACCCAGGCCGCCGTCGTCCAGGGCCGCGACCAGCGTGCCCAGGCGGCATCCAATTCACCGGAAAGCAGAGCGGCGACGGCAAAGGCATAGGCCACCGAGAAGCCGACATAGCCCATGTAAAGCAACGGGGGGTGGATTACCAGGCCGGGGTCCTGCAACAGTGGATTCAGGTCGCGGCCTTCGGCTGCACCCGGCAGCAGTCGCTCGAACGGATTTGAGGTAAACAAAATGAACAGCAGGAAACCGAAACCGACCAGCCCCAACGTACCCAGCACGCGAGCAACCATCGCATCCGGTAACTGGCGGGAAAACTGCGCGACGCCGAAGGCCCACCAAGTCAGCATCAGGATCCACAACAGCAGCGAGCCTTCATGACCGCCCCAGACGCCGGCGACGCGGTATTCGATAGGCAACAGCGAATTGGAGTGCTGTGCGACATAAACCACCGAGAAATCGTTGACCACGAAAGCCTGAGTCAGGCAGGCGAAAGAAAAGGTCACCAGCAACGCCAGCAAGTTGGCTCCGGGACGCGCCAGCGCAATCCAGGCCTGCTGATTGCGATGGGCGCCGAGCAGGCTCAGGCTGCCGAAAATGACAGCCACCAGCGCGGCGAGGATGAGGGCGAAATGGCCTAGTTCGGGAATCATCGATGCACAGCTTTCGGTGAGGTCGCCGCCGACAGACGGCGACCAGAATCAGAAACAGGAAACTGCTGCGGCAGCAGCCACGTCAGTTGGCCGGCTTGGTAGTGCCGTCCGCCGCCTTTTTCTCGGCCGCGCGGGTATGCGCGTCGTTAACCGCCTTGGCAGCCTCCGGCGGCATGTAGTTTTCATCATGCTTGGCGAGCACCTCGGTCGCACTGAAACTGCCATCCGCAGTCAGGCGCCCCTGGGCAACCACGCCCTTGCCCTCCTTGAACAAATCGGGAAGGATGCCTTTGTAGTTAACCGTGATGTCCTTCTCGGTATCGGTGACGATGAAGGCCACGGTCACGCCGTCGGCCTGGCGGCTGACGCTGCCTTCCTTGACCATCCCGCCGATACGGAACAGCTTGTCCTGCGGTGCCTTGCCGGCAGCGACATCGGTCGGCGAAATATAGAGCGCGATATTGCTGTTGAGAGCATTGAGCACCAGTGCGGCGATGATGCCGAGCAACGCCAGCGCGCCGCCGATCAGTGCCAGTTTCTTGTGACGGGATTTCATGCAGTTTCCTTCCTCGATTCGGCACGCAATTGGCGCCGCAAACGGGCCTGCGTGTTTTTCAACCGGCGGCCGACCAGCACCGGCTCGACCGCCATGATTGCCACCGTCAGACCGAACGAACCCCAGACGTAGAAACCATAGCCGCCCATGGCGATGAAATCGCCAAAACTGTTCCAGTAGATCATGCGTGTTCTCCGTCGCGGCTACCGAGCAGTTCCGCCTTGACCCAGTCGGTGTGACGTTCGCGTTCGAGCAGGATGCTGCGGACCCGGGCAAGGGCAACGGCAATTGCGTAAGACCAGAAGCAGAAAGCCATCAGCAGCATGCCCCAGAGCATGGTCACGGCCATCGACGACTTGGTCAGGTTGACGCTCGAACCCTGGTGCAGGGTGTTCCACCACTGCACCGAGAAATAGATGATCGGGATGTTGACCACGCCGACCAGCAGCAGCAGGCCGCCGGCCTTGTCGGCACGGCGCGGGTCGTCGATCGCGGCAACCAGCGCCATGTAACCGATGTAGAGGAAGAGCAGGATCAGTTCCGAGGTCAGACGAGCATCCCAGACCCACCAGGTGCCCCACATCGGCTTGCCCCACAACGCCCCGGTCCACAACGAGAGGAAGGCCATCAGCGCACCGGTGGGCGCCAGGGCCTGCGCCATCATCCCTGACAACCGGGTGTTGAAGGCGAGGCCGATGGCGGCCCAGAAAGCCATTACCAGGTAAATGAACATCGACATCCATGACGCCGGGACGTGGATGAAGATGATCCGGTAGCCTTCGCCCTGCTGGAAGTCGGTCGGCGCGACCAGCATTCCGAGATAAAGCCCGGCCAGGCCAAAAAGGATGGCCAACGCCGAAAACCATGGAATCATCCGACCGGCGAGCGGATAGAAGGTCGCTGGCGAGGCGAAACGGTAGAGATTGAAGCGATCTTTCATTCGAGGGCGATCTTCAAGGCGGCGGCCGATGCCCAGGGGGCAAAGCCGAGAGCGGCAAAAGTCAGAGCGGCGAGCAGGGAAAGGTGGCCTTCCCCCCCGAGTCCGGCCACCGTCGCGTCAACCGCGCCAGCGCCGAATATTAGCACCGGGATGTACAAAGGTAGAACCAGCAGGGAAAGCAGGATGCCGCCACCGCGCAGGCCGAGGGTTAATGCCGCACCAATGGCACCGATCCCGGACAGCGCCGGGGTGCCGAGCAAGAGGCTGCCGGTCAGAACCAGCAATGCATCGGTAGACAAATCGAACTGGATGCCCAAAACCGGTGCCAGCAAAGCCAGGGGCAGGCCCGAAACCAGCCAGTGGGCGAGAACCTTGCCGGTTACCGCCAGGCCCAGCGGATGCGGTGCCAGCGCCAGTTGCTCCAGCGTCCCGTCGCGATGGTCATCGGCAAACAGGCGCGGCAACGACAGCATCGTTGCCAGTAGTGCTGCCACCCACAGCACGCCGGGAGCCAGTTTGCGCAGCAGATCCGGCTCAGGTCCGACGCCAAGCGGAAACAGACTGACAACGATGATGAAAAAGAACAAGGCCGAAACGATATCTGCCTGACGGCGCATCGCCAGCTTCAAATCGCGACCGACCACTGCAGTGATGATTTTCAGCATCCCCGCCCCCTCATCCCAGCCGCAACTCGCGGACCGTACCGGCGGGAATGTCGACCGGCTGGTGGGTCGTCATGACGGCCAGCCCGCCCCGCTGCAGATGCGCCGAAATGATCACGGCGAGCCAGGCAACCGCTGCCACGTCAAGTGCGACGAACGGTTCGTCGAGCACCCAGAGCGCCCGTTTTTCCTTGACCAGTCGAGCCAGTGCGACACGCCGCTTCTGACCTTGCGACAGATATTTGCAGGCCAGGTCCTCGCGGCCGGCAAGACCGACCTGCTCCAGCGCATCAAGTGCGTCGTCCTCGGACAGGTCCTCATCGGCAAGACGAGCCGATAGCAACAAGTTTTCCAGCGGTGTCAGCTCTTCCTTGATCGCGTTGTAATGGCCGAGATAGCACAACTCGGCGCGATATTCATCGATCTGCTCATGAATATCCCGACCTTGCCACAAAATCCGGCCAGCCTCAGGCGGCAGCAGGCCGATCAGCATGCGTAGCATGCTGGTTTTGCCGGCGCCATTGCGGCCCTGCAGATAGAGCAATTCGCCGCCGGCCAGACGGAATCCGACATCGGCAAACAGGCGACGCTCACCGCGCACGCAGGCCAGTTGTTCAGCAGCGAGCATCGGCGGAGAAGAAGAAGGGTTCAAGAAGCATGGCGCGGCAGATTATGAACGCGCAAGTTTAGCGGCAGATTGATGATCATCAAACTAGAGAAAGGGAAAAAGGGGGACTACGCCCCTCGATTTCCCGACTGACCGGACTCTGGCCTACTTGCGCTCGAAGGGTGTCGGACGCGGTGTGCCATCGGCCGATGGCGGCAGGATCGGCAACTTGAAATTGGGTTGAGTTCCGGTCAGGGTCTTGAGGAAGGCGACGATCTTGGCATTTTCTTCAGCCGTGAACTTCTTGCCCAGCTGCAATCGCCCCATCACATCGACTGCTTCCGGCAATGTATTGGCCGCACCGTCGTGGAAGTAGGGGTAGGTCAGTTCAACATTGCGCAAGGTGGGCACCTTGAAGTTGAAACGGTCGGCATCCTTGCCGGTCACGGCAGAACGCCCTTCTGCCGGGCTGGATGCCTTGTAAGGCTCGACCACCCCCATTTTCTGGAAGGAATTGCCGCCAACGGCCGGACCGTTGTGGCAAGCCACACAACCGCTGGACTTGAACAGCTGGTAGCCTTCCAGCTCATTCTTGCTCAAGGCTTTCTTGTTCCCCTTGAGCCATTGATCAAAGCGCGAATCGGGGGTCACCAGAGTCTCCTCGAAAGCGGCAATCGCCTTGGTGACCTTGTCGATATCAATCTGATCGTTACCAAAAGCCTTCCGGAATTCCGCCACATAGCCGGGAATCGACTGCAGGACATTAATCGCCAGCGAATGGGTAAAAGCCATCTCGCCCGGGTTGGCAATCGGGCCACCAGCCTGCTCCTTGAGATCGGCCGCCCTGCCATCCCAGAATTGCGCCAGATTCAGACTGGAATTAAGCACTGTCGGAGCGTTGATCGGCCCTTCCTGCCAGTTATGACCGATCGAAGTTTTGATATTGTCGGTTCCGCCCATCGACAGGTTGTGACAGGAATTGCAGGAAATGAAGCCGGATTTCGACAGACGGGGGTCAAAATACAGTTTTTTGCCCAGCTCGACCAAGGCAGGATTAGCCACCTGGGCTGACTTGATTGGCTGAATCGGTTCGGCAGCATGACTCGCTGCCATCGGCAGTGCTAACAAAGCGAAGGATAAGGAAAAAATGCGGGCATTCATGGAAATCTCCCTGTGAATAAAATGCAACGGCCCGCACATTGTCGGCACAGCCGCCCAGTTCATATTGACTTAAGTCAATGATTTACATGAGCTTTAGCTATCAATCACATAGCTTTTCCCTATAAACCAAGGGGTTTTTACTATTGATAGAATGCGGCCATGACCTTGACCGAATTCCGTTACATCATTGCCTTGGCCCAGGAAGGCAGTTTCAGCCGTGCGGCTGAACGTTGCTCAGTCAGCCAGCCGACGCTCAGCGTCGCCATCGCACGCCTTGAAGATGAGCTTGGGGTGCTGTTGTTTGAACGCGGGAAGGGCTTTGTCAGCCCCACCGATGTTGGCACCCGCATCGTCGAACAAGCCCGCCAGGCACTGCTGGAGGCCGACAAGGTGCGTCAGCTGGCGCACTACGGGCGTGATCAACTGGCCGGGCCGCTGCGCCTGGGCATCATCCACACTATTGCCCCTTACTTGTTGCCGCAATTGATCTGTGCGTTGCGGCCCGTTGCGCCGGCCATGCCACTGGCAATCGAAGAAAACATGACCGCCAACCTGGCGGAAATGCTGAACGACAACGAGCTGGATGTTTTGGTGATTGCGTTGCCGTTTGAGCAGAATGGGGTGGTTACCCGCGCGATTTACGATGAAGATTTCAAGATTATCGTGCCACGCGGCCACCCTTGGGAGCAACGCACCAGCATGAGTCCGGAAGAAGTGACCGGGGCAGAAGTGCTGCTGCTGAAGGCCGGCAACTGTTTTCGCGACCAGGTTCTTGGAGCCTGCCCGCAGGTCAGCAGCCCGGAGAGCGGCGTCCGCCTGGGGCACTCGATCGGCACCATTCGCAGCATGGTTGCCTCTGGTCTGGGAATCTCGGTCCTGCCCGAGGGAGCACTTACCCATCCTTACAGCAATGAGCTGCTCAGCGTGATCCCGTTTATCGGTCCATCCCCTGCTCGCCGCATTGCACTTGCCTGGCGGACCGGCTTTGTCCGCCCGAAAGCCATCGATGCATTGCTGCTGGCGCTATCGCGGATAGATAACCCGGCCTACCGGATGCAACCGGGTTTGATACGCGGCCTTGGTACCGCAGATGCCTGAGAAATTGGCCATATGCCACGGTCGACCGTGAAAAACCGGTTTTTGCCTTGCCAGAGAAGCCGACGCCAAAGCAGGCTTGGCGCCATCCCCCGTATTACGCTCAAGGCGGCGTTAACGGCGCCCGCCGAGGATAGAACCCAGCACTCCGCGCAGAATCTGTTTCCCCAATTCCCGCCCAACCGTTCCGGCAATACCACGTACGGCGCTTTTGGCAGCTGCTTCCAGCACCCCTTCACGACGACCGCCGCGCGGCCCGGTACTGCCGCCAAGCAACTCGCCCAGCCCCCCCAGCAAACCACCGCCGCTCTCCGCTCCAGCCGGAGCTTCGACCGGATGTTGGGCCGGAGCAGTTGCGGACGTGGTTCGATAGCCGGCTGAGCGCCCTGCCGGAGCTGCCGGCGCCGGAATCGCACCAGGACGCGGCGAGACACCGGCCGGCACCGTAGCCGGCTGCCCCTTGAGAATCTCGTAAGCCGACTCGCGATCAATCGCCTGCCCGTATCGCTCTTGCAACGGCGAGCCGTGAATCAATCCCAGCCGCTCATCCGTAGTCAGCGGCCCCAATCGCGATGCCGGCGGAAAAATCAGGCCACGCTCCACCACATTGGGGCGCCCCTGTTCATCGAGACAGGAAATCAGCGCTTCGCCCACCCCCAGCTCAGTTATCGCCTTGGCTGCATCAAATGCAGGATTGGCACGCATCGTTTGAGCCGCAGACTGGACTGCTTTCTGATCACGCGGGGTGAACGCACGCAAGGCATGTTGCACCCGGTTACCCAGTTGCCCAAGAATCTTCTCCGGCACATCCAGCGGATTTTGCGTCACGAAAAAGACCCCAACCCCCTTCGAACGGATCAACCGCACCACCTGCTCGACTTTGTCGATCAGCGCCTGCGGCGCATCTGCAAACAACAGATGGGCTTCATCGAAAAAGAAAACCAGCTTGGGCTTGTCGAGATCACCGGCTTCCGGCAATTGTTCAAACAATTCGGCAAGCAACCAGAGCAGGAACGTCGAATACAGCGCCGGCGTATGGATCAGTTTTTCTGCAGCCAGAATGTTGACGACACCGCGTCCGTTGGCATCGCATTGCATCAGGTCATGAATATCAAGCATCGGCTCGCCAAAGAAGCAATCCCCCCCTTGCTCCTCCAACGTCAATAGACCGCGCTGAATGGCTCCGATAGAGGCCGTCGACACATTCCCGTATTCAGTTTTGTAATCCTTAGCATGGTCGCCGACATGCTGCACGATCGCCCGCAAATCCTTGAGATCGAGTAGCAGCAAGCCCTCATCATCGGCGATGCGGAAGACCAATTGCAGGACACCGGTCTGAGTTTCATTCAATCCGAGCAGACGGGCCAGCAGCAAAGGTCCCAAATCCGAGATGGTGGCCCGTACCGGCACCCCTTGTGCGCCAAATACATCCCAGCAGGCGACCGGATTGGCAAATGGCTGAAAGCCCTCAAGACCAAGTTCGCAGATTCGCTGCTGCAGGCGAGGAGTCAGTTCACCAGCCGCACCAATCCCGGAAAGATCACCTTTCACGTCGGCCATGAAAACCGGGATTCCGGCATACGACAAGCGCTCAGCCAAAGCTTGCAGGGTCACCGTTTTGCCGGTACCGGTGGCACCGGTAACCAGGCCGTGACGATTGGCCATGCGTGGCAACAAGGCGGGATAACCGCTGGCCGATTTGGCAAGATACAAGGGTTCGCTCATGGTTCGGGCTCATCAGAAAAAAAGGGCTGCCGGGAAAACCCGGCAGCCCTGATTTTTACCTGCTTTGGCGTTAGCCGCCAAGCTACGGACAGCGAATTACTTGCCGCCGATCACGCCAGCCTCGTTGGCGGCGGTATTGTTCTTACCAACGGCAACTGCGGTAGCGTTCTTTTGCGAAGCCTTGATGTTGGTGTTGCCCTGGATCTGGGTGCCGCCCTTGATTGCACCGGTGGTGTTCTTGGCGGTGTTACCTTCGCCAACTGCAACAGCAGCAACGTTCTTGTTCTCAGCAGTAATGTTGGTATTGCCCTGAATCTGAACGCCCTGTGCGTTCGGCGAGGACATGGCACCCTTCGGGCTGGCTTGGGAAGCCTGGCCGAATGCGGCGGTAGAAATCACGGCGGTAGCCAGAGCAGCGATAGCGATTTGCATGCGCATTGTATATCTCCTTGTTTTGATTCGAAATTTAATTCAACAGCAGGGGCAAGCCGATTACTTGCCGCCAATCACGCCAGCTTCGTTTGCTGCAGAATTGTTCTTGCCGACAGCAACAGCCACTGCGTTCTTTTGCGAAGCCTTGATGTTGGTATTACCCTGAATCTGGGTACCACCCTTGATCGCACCGGTGGTGTTCTTGGCTTCGTTACCTTCGCCAACCGCAACTGCAGCAACGTTCTTGTTTTCGGCAGCGATGTTGGTGTTACCTTGAATCTGGACACCCTGCGGATTGGAAGAACGCTGAGCCTGTTGGGCAAAAACCGGGGAAGCAACAACGGCAGCAGCGATCATCATAGAAATCAGACGCATGGAATAAGTCTCCTGTAACAGTTGAATGGGTACTACTGGTAGAAGTGGATCGCGGCCGAAATCAACCGGTCACCACCTTGAAAACAACACGCCGATTCTTCGAATCGCGAGAATCCAGGTTTTTGAGCGGATCACTAGAGCCCTTGCCAACCGGGACCAAGCGCTTGCGATCGATGCCACTTCGTGAAGTCAGGAAATTGATCACCGACTCGGCCCGTTCACGGGAAAGCTGCAAATTCCGATCATAGTTACCACTGGCATCGGTATGCCCTTCAACGATAATGCAGCGCTCATTCAGCGCCAGCGATTTGGCAATCAGATTAAGCGTGCTCTCGGAGGCTGGAGAAATGACCGCACTGCCAACATTGAACTGAATCGGAAAATCAACACCAGTCGAGCGCACATCAGGTGGCAAACCGTAGCAATCTCGGGCCACCGGAGCCGCTGCAGCAGTTGCCGACGGAGCAGCAGCCTCCATCCCCCCCGGCTGATTATCAAAGACAATTGCACGGGTCCGTGGCTTTGGCTTGGCCATCCCTGGCTCGGACGGAGCATTCATTGCCCTCTCAAGTTCCTTGAGTTTTTCTTCTTCGGTTGAGGCATTCGCAGCCACTGCTCCAAACAGCAGCGCAATGGCGATACAAGACTGGGCAACTTTCCATTTTTTCTGGCTAAACATGGCTTTTCTTACCTACAAACGTTGATCACTTCTTTCGTCGTCACGACGATGTCCTTCGGCTGACGGCCGCCTTGCCCAGCTTGTGCGGTACCGACATTCACATTGCAATCATTGTTGCGACGGCTACCCACATTGACGACGCGTTTTTCCTGAGTTGGAGTGTTCTGGCCTTTTTGTTGCTCGGACCAACGCTTCGCCATGGCGTTATTAACTTTGGTCTGGCCAGAGGCGCCCAATCCTTGAACAGCATGTGCGCCGAAAGGCACAAGCACCAACGCAAACCACAGCCCCAAAATACGCTTATTTGCACTCATTGCTGACAATCCCTCCAATATTGGTACATGCCTTTTTATTACGTCCACCGGCAATAGTCGTTACATTTGCTGCCGAAACACTAATGCGCGTATTGCTTTTGACATCGCCCTGAATCACGCCAACCCGATTTTTGGCCACTGTATTTTCACCAGTTGCAACCGCTGTCATATTATTGGTCGAGGCCGTAATTTCAGTATTACCCTGAACCCGAGTCCGCTGGCTGGTTTGCGCATACGATGGCATAGCACCCAAGCACAAGGAAAAAAGTATCAAGAGATTTATTTTCACTGTGCGCTCCCGGACAAAGTGAGTGGCAAACGGGTCGGCGGGCGCCCCTTGCGGAATGCATCGCGGATTGCTTGCAGTTCCGCATCGCTAACCCCCAACTTACGCGCACTGAACGATTTTGGATCCGGCGTAAACATCAGATAGGCCTGCATCTCGTTGATGACAAGTTCCTCGTTCTGGACCGCATAGTTAAAACCTGCCAGGAATCGCTTGAAATGCTCACGCTGTTCCTCACTGAGGGTCTCATACCAGAACCTCTGACAATATTTGGCGTAATGACTATTCGAATAGTATTCGCCATGCGCCATCTCATGCAGGAGAATTGCGAAGCGGGCATCCTCCGAAATCATCGGCTCATTGGCTTTGCGACTTTGCACCTGAGGCACCGACAGAATCACGACATTCGGTCGCAGCCCTTGATAGAAGCCACGCCACATCCGGATCATTCCCTGCTCGACCAGAAAATCGCGAATCGCCAACTCGTCCGCGTTCAGTTCCACCTTGTCACGCAAGGCGTAGTTGAAAAACTGCACCAACTCCGAAACCAGGACGTCATGGCCGAATGCAAAATCGGCCTGGGTCCGACGGGCAGCCTCTACATGCCGACTCAACTCAGCATCATTCAACACTTTGGGATAAGGTTCGTTGAATTGTTGCTCAGTGAACTGGGTAACACGGTTGAAGCTCCGCCCCTGATAGGTCAATCCCGGAAAATCGAATACGTAAATATTGGGATTGTCCGCATATTGCCAAACGGTCAGGTTTTCGGTACGCGAACGGAGTATTTGCTGAAAATCACCGGAAAAGAAATCCAGCGACCAAGCAGAGTTCCATAACAACAGCAAACAAACTGCCAGCCAGCTATGGCGCCCCCCCGGCATGTTCGACCTAGCCCCCATTTTCTTCCCCTGTTCTTTTAACGCTTGTAGTAATCAAGACGGTAAGCATGCGCCCGCGACAAGTTGGTTCTTACATCCTGCTGTCGCTGCGATCCGGGCATCCCAACTGCACCAGCCATCGGCGGATACACCAGCAGCGAACCGCTCCGTGGATCGCCTTGCCGATTCAAACGCCATGCGTGGCTCCTTTGAATCTGATACCCGGTTTCTGTTTGCGGATATCCAGGATAAACCACTATGCCTGGCATTCTCCTGACAGGACCTCCGGCCGGCGGCGACACAGAAGAGTAATCAATCACGATCTCTCCATACGCCGTTTCGAGGAAACCGACAAGCAACACACTCAATGCAAAACTACAGTGCCGGTTGCTATTTTTGTTCAACAGCCACATTGCCGTCACTCCCCCATTGGATGCGATAAGCCTTGCCTGTTTTTTTCGAAACGTAAGACGTCTTACCACGCGGAATTTTCTGGCCGTCAATATAGACGCTCCCGTTAATTACGGCGACTCCGTCCATTTCAACATCTGCACCCAAATCACCTGCTGCACTGCTTGCAACACTACCTGTGCCAACCTGTACCCGCACCCCTCCAGCAGTAACATCGACGGAGCCTTGCGCATGGGCCAATAAACATATCACTACGGTTGCGAAACCGAATATGTAGTTTCTAGTTTTCATTGCAAAGAAGCCTCGTCAATCAGAGCGCGTCAGTTTCGACTTCACTATAGTAGTACTAACGCCAAGGGAAAACCCAGGGTTGACATCAGGCGAACATTATTTGCAACGAACCTTGATCTGCTTGCCTTGGCGCACCAGATAAACAATTGCTCCCGATGCGCTATCGTCACCGATACGACCGGAAACGTTATCCACCTCTTGGCAGGGAACGATTGGGATACCATCGCGGCCTACATTGCTGAGATCGATATCGCGAACATTGCCTGTCCCAGTGTAAGCCTTCGCCCGCCCACGCATGTCGCTGGTTGCAGATACCGAATCTGCGGGAGAGGCCACAATTGGGAGGCTCCCCCCTCCTTGCTGATAGTTTCTCGCCTTGGAGCGCCCCTCGTAAGCCCGTTCTTCAGCAGGTGCCCCCCCTCGCGGAGACAAGAAACCGGCCTCCTCATCATCAATAACGATGGGCACACCTGCAGAGTCCCTGGCATATGCGCCAGCCTGCTCCCGCTGGGAACGTGCCCCGGATGGCTTTGCTGGAGCGGGCTTTTCCTGGCCGACAATCAATTCGGCCAGGAAAAAAGGCTCGCCAAGACGGTCACTGGCATCGGCCACAGACACCAGCAAGCAAGTCGCAATTACCAGAAAACCCCGGCAAAACACATTTTTCGCCATTTCTCCCTCCCCCAAGGGCGGCTTGTCAGCGAGTCACGTTAATGTCCAGATAACTCGCCACCAAAGCCGGATTGCTTTGCCGATAGGCATTGACCACTTCGTCCAGAGAGCGGACCGGCAAAGGACTCAAGTCTCGAGTCCCTTTAAATGCTTGCGGAACCACGACTTCACGGTCGGCGCCCAAACAAGCTACACGTTCACGCCCTGGCTGGTCGAAGCGGATCTTGAATCCTCCGGACGGCAAACGGATGAGACTTCCCGAGCGAAGCACTGGACTACCGAAAAACTGGTTCGGAAAAATTCGCGCTACCTGGCGGCTGACATCCTCGTAATAACAATACACAGCCCCATCGCCGGTTAACGACACCGACATATTAAGAAACTCTCCCAGCTTGTAACTAGGACGAGTTCCCCGGTCGCTCTCCAAATTAACCTTGAATGGAACACTGCTGACAGGCGCACTCACTTGTGGTGCCGGCGAAGGGGCAGACGGTACAACCGCGGGCATACCAGCCTGACGGGCCGGAGGTGTTGTTGGCGCCGCCGCAAGGGCATTCTGCACATCGTCAAGCAAACTCGCGTACAACTCAAAGTTAACTCGACCATCTGCCGTGAGGCCAGCCTGAGCCTGGTATTCAAGGATGGCCTCCTTGAGGGTTTCATTCATTTTCCCGTCAAGTGGCCCTCTGTAGCGATTCATCGTTCCCCCAAGCTTGCGCTGGACAAACATGATTCGCTCACTTTCCTTCAACGTTTCGTATGTCTCCAATGCCTGCTCACGGATAACCGGGTTGGTCACGTCAGCATCAAGACAGCGCCAATAAGGAACCTGGGTGAACTTACCGAGGGTCTCAATTAATCCCAACTCCAACAACGCACGCGTCGTTGCACCCAAGCCTTCCGACCGACTGAAATCGAGGTTGAAGGAAAACCCGATTTTTCCGAGCTTGCCGCCCGCCTCGGCAGACTTGCCACTCTTAACAATCACCATTGTGTTCGCAGTGCTTGTCTGCGCAAGAATTTTCCGGGATGCGGCATCACCGACGCTCATATCCATCGAGATGACATCATAGGAAACATCCTTTGATGCACCAAAATCAAAAAATGCCGCAGCAAAACCAAAACCCTGATTCTTCCGTATCGTATTGTCATCCATCTGGGTAATCGAGCCGCGGATGTAATAATCCGGTACTTTCATCGCGGCATCGCCCTTGCGCGCGAACAGCTGACCAAGATCGTCACCCACACTATGAAAGTCAATGAATTCGAAGGCATTGCTCTTGACCGTCATCTTCGCCAAAGCCGTAATCAGCATTTCCTTCGTACCAGTCCTGACTTTGCCGGTTTCGTCAGGAATACCGGTGGAGGTCACGACAATGCCGTTCTTGCCGTAGGCCATGAACAGTTCGTCCATGCATCGCAAGGCTTGGGAAAAGTTGGTGACAGTTTTAATTGCAGGAGTTTTTGGCCCGGCCTCAACCTGCGCCTTTGCAGCAGGATCGCTCCATGTTGAAAAGTCGCCTTGAGCCCCCGCGTAACCCGCGCTGAACAAGATGGTTGCGGACGCCAGTCCGCGAATCAGTTTAGACATACCGCCCCCTTTAACCAATCGATGTCGCTTACCGCCATTTTGATTTTATTGCGGCAACTTCTTCAGCATGAACACTATTCCTAACCAGAAGGTTCCGCAAGCAGGCTCAATGCTTAAATTGAAACAGCCGACCGAAACAAACTCAAAGTAACTGCATACCCTCTTGCATCTACTTGAGAAAATCATTGATTTTATTACTTTCTATATATTCCTTCGTCATCGTTAATTGATTACGATAGAAGCTATCGTGTTCAAGAGGAATATCATGCCAAGAGTCCGTCGCCAGTCAGGATCAGGCCCACATGGACCGAACGAGGGTGGAGATAACCCCAAACAGCCCGTCAGCCCAAGGGTATATGCAGCAGCAGTTCGTTATACCGATGGACAAACGGATCTATTCCACGTCAAGAATGCAACCAGCGTGATCGACGCAAGGCAGGTCGTGATGGAGACGTTGCTGAATGTCCGCACACTATTGATTTCCCCCCGTAGAGGTCGGGACTGAGCCAGCAGATCTGAACATTTGACTGATTGCCTTGCCTAATCTCACTGTTCAATCTGCGCGAGTACGCTAAACTAGCGCCCCTGTTCAGGAGATAGTCATGGCCGGCATCGACGCCAACACGCCAATCCCTTGTGCGATTACTTTGCACCAAAAGTCGCGCCAACTTGAGTTGGAATACCCTGGCGGCCTTTCCTACCGCCTCGATTTTGAGTTTTTGCGCGTTTTTACGCCTTCTGCGGAAGCTCGCGGTCACGGACCCGGGCAGGAAATCCTGCAAACGGGCAAACGGCAAGTCCTGATCGAGCGAATTGAGCCAGTAGGCACCTACGCACTTCGCCTTGTTTACTCCGATGGGCACGACAGCGGTCTTTATTCTTGGGACCTACTACACAATCTCGCGGTTCACCATTCCGAATTGTGGGAAGAGTATTTGACACAGCTCGACAAGGCGGGCTTGTCGCGCGATATCGACACTACCACGCAGCCACCAACCAGCAGCGGTTGCGGTCAACACCATTAAGCCATGAAAAACGAATCCACCCATTTCGGCTACGAAACAGTTCCGGAACATGAAAAGGCAAGACGGGTTGCCGATGTCTTCGACTCGGTTGCCAATCGCTACGACCTGATGAATGATCTGATGTCGGGGGGGCTGCATCGTTACTGGAAAGCCTTCACGATTCAACGTAGCGGCGTGCGTGAAGGCTCACGCGTACTTGACGTTGCCGGTGGAACCGGTGACTTGTCGCTGGCATTTTCCAAGCGCGTGGGTAAAAGCGGTCAGGTTTGGCTCACCGACATCAATAACGCAATGCTCACTCGTGGGCGTGACCGCTTGCTCGATAAAGGCCATGTCTTGCCAGTAGCGCAATGTGATGCTGAAAAGCTACCGTTTCCTGACGACTGGTTTGACTGTGTTACCGTTGCTTTCGGTTTGCGAAACATGACCCACAAGGATGCGGCCTTGGCTGAAATGCGAAGAGTGTTGCGACCTGGTGGCCGTTTGCTGGTTCTGGAGTTTTCCAAAGTCTGGGCGCCTTTGGCCCCGGCTTATGACTTCTACTCTTTTCAGGTGATTCCCCGGGTAGGCCAGCTGGTTACCGGGGATTCGGATAGCTATCGCTACCTCTCCGAATCGATTCGCGTCCACCCCAGCCAAGAAGAGCTAAAAACAATGATGGAAAACGCCGGTCTAGAGCAGGTTGAGTACTTCAATCTCGCACTTGGAGTTGTTGCTTTGCACCGTGGATACAAGTTTTAATCAGCACCCTGCCAGACTGTCTACTTATGCTTCTCCACTTGCTGCTCCCATTGCTCAACCGTTTAATCGCCAAACAAAGTTGGGCTGGCGAACGCTTGGCCAAACATGCCGGAAAGCAGTGCTTGATTGCCATTGGCAACGTGCAATTTCGTGTCCAGATCGGCGAGGGAGGAATGCTGGCAGCGGGAGTGGGAAACGAGCCCCCTCCAGCGGTCAGCATTACTCTTGGCAGCGATGCCCCCTTGCGCCTCATTAGCCAACCGGAAACCATTTTTTCTTCGACCCGCATCGAAGGCAATGTCGACTTTGCTGAAGATCTGAGTTTTGTTTTCCGGAATCTCGAATTGGACATCGAAGGGGAAATTGCGAAACTTATTGGCGATGTTCCCGCCCGACGTATTGGACGCGCCTTGACATCAATTCAATTGCAGTTACGCGAGGCGGCCAAGCGCACTTGGGCGAATACCCGCGACTATGCAGTAAACGAAGCCGGACATCTTCTCGATGCAGAAGAAGTCCGTGAATTCACTGAAAAAGTCAGCACCCTCAGGGATGACTTGGCACGCCTGGAAAAACGGATAGAGCGACTCTGAGTCGGCAAGGGTTTTCCCAAAGGGGCATACAAACAGATAACGAAAAAAAGGCAACCCCAAGGTTGCCTTTTTTTCGTATCACGACACTCAGTGAGTATGCTTGCGCAAACGCTGAATTGTCTGCAACTGGGCAATTGCCTGCGCCAGTTCTGCTTCAGCGGCAGCGTAATCCATTTCGGCTTGGCGGTTTGCCAAAGCCTCTTCGGCACGCTTCTTGGCTTCCATGGCCTTGGCTTCGTCCAGATCATGGGCCCGGATGGCGGTATCCGCCAAAACGGTAACCATATCAGGCTGGACTTCCAGCATGCCACCGGAGACATACACCAGTTCGAACTCGTCCTGAGCCGGCACCTTCAAACGAATGGTACCAGGCTTGATACGGGTCAGAAGCGGGGTGTGCTTCGGCAGGATGCCAAGCTCCCCGGCTTCGCCGGGGAACACCGCGATTTCGACGAGGCCGGAGAAGATCGACTCTTCGGCGCTGACGACATCACAATGAACAGTCATTACCATTGCTGGCTCCTATGCTGAAACTGCATTACTGCAGAGTCTTAGCCTTTTCGATAGCTTCTTCGATACCACCGACCATGTAGAAAGCCTGCTCCGGCAGATGATCGTATTCACCTGCGCAAATGCCCTTGAAGCCCTTGATGGTCTCCTTGAGCGGAACAAACTTGCCGGGCGATCCGGTAAAGACCTCAGCAACGTGGAAGGGCTGAGACAGGAAACGCTGAATCTTACGCGCACGGGACACAGCGAGTTTGTCTTCCGGAGACAGTTCGTCCATACCCAGAATCGCGATGATGTCACGCAGTTCCTTATAGCGCTGCAGGGTCATCTGCACGGCACGAGCAACCGAGTAGTGCTCTTCACCAACGATCTGCGGATCGAGCTGACGGGAGGTGGAGTCGAGCGGATCGACAGCCGGGTAGATACCCAGCGAGGCGATGTCACGCGACAGCACGACCGTGGAGTCAAGGTGCAGGAAGGTGGTGGCAGGCGACGGGTCGGTCAAGTCATCGGCAGGCACGTAAACGGCCTGAATGGAGGTGATCGAACCAACCTTGGTCGAGGTGATACGCTCTTGCAGTCGGCCCATTTCTTCAGCCAGCGTCGGCTGGTAGCCCACGGCGGAAGGCATACGGCCCAGCAGCGCGGACACTTCGGTACCGGCCAGGGTATAACGGTAGATGTTGTCGACGAAGAACAGGATGTCACGACCGTCGTCACGGAAACGCTCGGCCATGGTCAGACCGGTCAGCGCGACGCGCAGACGGTTGCCTGGGGGTTCGTTCATCTGACCGAACACCATCGCCACCTTGTCGAGAACGTTGGAGTCCTTCATTTCGTGGTAGAAGTCGTTACCTTCACGGGTACGCTCACCCACGCCAGCAAACACGGACAGACCGGAGTGCTGCTTTGCGATGTTGTTGATCAGTTCCATCATGTTGACGGTCTTGCCGACGCCGGCGCCACCGAACAGACCGACCTTGCCGCCCTTGGCGAACGGGCAGATCAAGTCGATAACCTTGATGCCGGTTTCCAGCAGATCAACGGAAGAAGACAGTTCGTCAAACTTCGGAGCGGGCTGGTGAATTTCACGCAGCTCGTTGCAGTCAATCGGGCCAGCTTCGTCGATCGGACGGCCAAGCACGTCCATAATACGACCCAGCGTGCCCATACCGACCGGAACGGAAATACCGGCACCGGTATTGTTGACCTTCATCCCACGGCGCAGGCCGTCGGACGAACCCATGGCGATGGTACGAACAACACCGTCACCCAATTGCTGCTGAACCTCAAAGGTCAGGCCGTCTTCGGCCATGCCATTGGATTCAGAGGCATCGAGTTTCAGCGCGTCGTAGACCTTCGGCATGGCATCGCGCGGGAAGTGGATGTCCACAACGGCGCCGATACATTGAACGATGGTACCTTGACTCATATTCAAATCCCCAATAATTAAAAGCTTCGCGCTTGCGTCAGACGGCTGCGGCGCCGCTCACGATTTCCGAAAGTTCCTTCGTAATCGCGGCCTGACGGGCCTTGTTATAGACCAGCTTCAATTCACCGATAACGTTCTTGGCGTTATCGGAGGCAGACTTCATCGCAACCATACGTGCAGATTGCTCGGAGGCCATGTTTTCGGCCACTGCCTGATAAATCAAAGCTTCAACATAACGGATCAGCAGATCGTCGATCACGGCCTTGGCATCGGGTTCGTAGACATAGTCCCAACCCGGCTGATGCGCAGACTTCATGTCTTCGCCCGCCAGCGGGAGCAGTTTTTCGAACACCGGCTCCTGCTTCATCGTGTTGATGAAGCGGGTATAGCCAATATAAAGTGCATCGATTTCGCCGTTCATATAGGCATCGAGTTGCACCTTGACCGGCCCGATCAGTTTTTCCAGATGCGGCGTATCGCCGAGGGCCGTCACTTGCGAAACGACCTTGGCGCCAGCGCGTTGCATGAAGCCCAAGCCTTTGTTGCCGATGCAGGTTGCCTGAAGCTTCTGCCCCTGGGTATCGAACTCCTTCATTTTGCTGACCAGAAGGCGCAACAGGTTGGAGTTCAAACCACCGCACAAGCCCTTGTCGGACGTCACGACGATCACGCCAACATTGGCTTGCTCGCGCTTGGTCAAGAACGGATGCTTGTATTCGGTCAGGGCGTGCGACAGGTTAGCTGCAACGCGACGGATTTTCTCACCATAGGGACGGGCAGCACGCATCCGGTCCTGCGCCTTGCGCATTTTGGATGCGGCCACCATTTCCATGGCCTTGGTGATCTTGCGCGTATTTTCTACGCTCTTGATCTTGTTGCGAATTTCCTTACCGCTAGCCATGCAATTCTCCTAGCTGATCAGGCCCAGGTGTTCTTGAAGGCCTGGATACCGGCGGCGAGTGCCTTTTCGGTGTCAGCGCTGAGGTCTGCAGACGACTCCATGGTATTCATGACGTCGGCACAGTTGGCCTTGAGGTAGCTGATCATCGCCTTTTCGCATTCGAGAGCACGCTTGACTTCGACATCATCAAAATAGCCCTTGTCAGCTGCGTACAGCGTAACGGCCATTTCGGAGATGCTCATCGGAGCGTACTGCGGCTGCTTCATCAGTTCGGTCACCAGACGGCCACGCTCCAGCTGCTTGCGGGTCGCTTCGTCGAGATCGGAAGCAAACTGGGCAAACGCAGCAAGTTCGCGATACTGGGCGAGAGCCAGACGAACACCACCACCGAGCTTCTTGATCAGCTTGGTCTGAGCGGCGCCACCGACGCGGGACACCGAAATACCGGCGTTGATCGCGGGACGGATACCGGCGTTGAAGAGGTCCGTTTCCAGGAAGATCTGACCGTCGGTAATCGAGATTACGTTGGTCGGAACGAAAGCGGAAACGTCACCAGCCTGGGTTTCGATCACTGGCAGAGCGGTCAGAGAACCGGTCTGGCCCTTGATTTCGCCATTGGTGAACTTCTCGACCCAGTCAGCGGATACGCGAGCAGCACGCTCCAGCAGGCGGGAGTGGAGATAGAACACGTCGCCCGGATAAGCTTCACGACCCGGCGGACGACGCAGCAGCAGGGAAACCTGACGGTAGCCCCAAGCCTGCTTGGTCAGATCATCATAAATGATCAGCGCGTCTTGACCGCGGTCACGGAAGTATTCACCCATGGTGCAGCCGGCGTAAGGAGCCAGGTACTGCAGCGCGGCGGATTCGGAAGCGGAGGCAGCGACAACGATGGTGTATTCCAGCGCGCCATGCTCTTCGAGCTTGCGCACGACGTTGGCAATGGTGGAAGCCTTTTGACCGACGGCGACATAAACGCAGAACAGGTTCTTGCCCTTCTGGTTGATGATCGCATCGACAGCAACAGCGGTCTTGCCGGTCTGACGGTCACCGATGACCAGTTCACGCTGACCACGACCAACCGGAACCATGGAGTCCACACACTTCAGGCCGGTCTGCACCGGCTGAGAAACGGACTGACGCCAGATCACGCCCGGGGCAACCTTTTCCAGCTTGTCGGTCACCTTGGCATTGATCGGACCCTTGCCGTCGATCGGCTGGCCGAGAGTGTTGACCACGCGGCCCAGCAACTCGGGACCAACCGGCACTTCCAGAATGCGACCGGTGGTCTTGACCACGTCGCCTTCGGAAATGTGATTGTATTCGCCGAGGATAACGGCGCCGACGGAGTCACGTTCGAGGTTAAGCGCCATACCGATGGTGTTGCCGGGGAATTCCAGCATTTCACCTTGCATGACGTCCTGCAAGCCATGCACGCGGCAGATACCGTCAGTGACGGAAACCACGGTGCCCTGCGTGCGCACTTCCGATGCGCCTTGCAGGTTCTGGATCTTGCTCTTGATCAGTTCAGAAATTTCGGAAGGATTCAACTGCATGAAATTCTCCTAGTTGTTCAGCGCCACGGCCATCGCATCAAGCTTGCCGCGGACTGAAGCATCCAGCACCTGGTCACCGACGGCGACGCGCACACCACCGATCAGCTCGGGATCAACCACGACACGACCGGTCAGACGGGTATTGAAGTGACCTTCCAGTTGTTGCAACAAGGCGGCCACCTGGGTGTCGTCGATGGGAAATGCGGAGTACACCACCGCCTCCCTGACCCCTTCTTCCTGGCTCTTGGCCAGTTCGAAAAGCCGGGAAACCTCCGGCAGGAGTGCGAGACGCCGGTTTTCTGCGAGGGTACGAATGAAGTTGCCGAAAGTGGCATCGTTGTCACCGGACAACGAAATGAACAAATCGGCAACCTGCTCGACGGAGAGTCGGGGATTGCCCATGACCGCAGCCATGTCCCCGTCCTGGGCGATGGCGCCCAAGCGCGCGAGGCGCTCGGACCAGAGGCCCTGCGTCCCCGCTTCCTTGGCCATGCGGAACACGGCTTCAGCGTAGGGACGAGCGATGGTGACGGATTCAGCCATAAGCTTTACAGATCCTGTTTGATCGTAGCCAGAATATCGGCATGGGCCTGGGCATTGATTTCACGACGCAGAATTTTTTCTGCACCGGAAACAACCAGAACGGACATCTGCTCACGCAGCTGCTCCTTCGCACGCACGGCTTCCTGTTCGATCTCGGCCTTGGCACCGGCGACGATGCGGTCAGCTTCAGCCTTGGCCGCAGCCTTGGCTTCTTCGATCAGTTGAGCAGCGCGTTTTTCTGCGTTGGCGATCAGCTCGGAGGCTTTTTCCTTGCCTTCACGGAGAGCATCCGTAGAACGCTTGGTAGCCAGTTCGAGGTCCTGCTTGCCACGTTCGGCAGCAGCCAGTCCATCCGCGATCTTCTTCGCACGCTCGTCGAGCGCCTTCACAATGGGGGGCCACACGAATTGCATCGTGAACCACGCCAGAATGAAGAACACAACGAGCTGTGCAAACAACGTTGCGTTCAGATTCACGGTTTAATTCCTCTTAAAAGGTTGATCGATCAGAGGAGAATTAAACCAGCTTGAACGGGTTGGCGAAGGCGAACATCATGGCGATACCAACACCGATCAGGAAGGCGGCGTCGATCAGACCGGCCAGCAGGAACATCTTGGTCTGCAGGGCGTTCATCAGTTCGGGCTGGCGAGCAGATGCTTCGATGTACTTGCCACCCATCAGGCCGATACCGATACAGGCACCGATAGCGCCCAGACCAATGATCAGGCCAGCAGCCAGAGCAACAAAACCGAGAACGTGTTCCATGACAACTCCTTGAAAAGTAAAGGTAAAAACAAAGGTAAAACGAAAACTTCGAAACTACTGCAAGTACTTAGTGTGCTTCGTGCGCCTGACCAACGTAAACCAGGGTCAGCATCATGAAGATGAAGGCCTGCAGCGCGACGATCAGGATGTGGAAGATGGCCCAGATCGACCCGGCGATGACGTGGCCGATAAACAGGAACACCCCAGTGGCGGTACCAGCCCAGGCAGCACCCATCAGCGCAATCAGCATGAATACCAGTTCACCTGCGTACATGTTGCCGAACAACCGCATGCCGTGAGAAACGGTCTTAGCCAAGAACTCGATCATCTGCATCGCGAAGTTGACCGGGTAGAGCAGCGGGTGGCTACCGAACGGGGCGGTGAAGAGCTCATGCATCCAGCCGCCGAAGCCCTTGATCTTGATGTTGTAGTAAAGACAGACCAGCAGGACGCCGACGGACATACCCAGGGTGCCGTTCAGATCGGCGGTCGGCACGATGCGCAAATAGGCATGGTGGTCGCCGGTAATGGCTTGCCACAGATTCGGGAAGACGTCGAGCGGCAGGAAGTCCATCGAATTCATCAGGAAAATCCAGATGAACACGGTCAACGCCAGGGGGCCGACAAATTTGCGGGATTCGGCACTATGAACAATGCTCTTGGCCTGGTCATTGACCATCTCGAGGACGATCTCGACGGCAGCCTGCATGCGACCGGGGACACCGGAGGTCACGCTTTTGGCAACGCGCCACATGACAAAAAGACCCAGCACACCCATCAGAATGGAGAAGAACAGGGTATCGACGTTGATAACGCTGAAGTCGATGATGTCCTTCTGGGCATGACCCGTGCTATTGAAGTGGGTAAGGTGGTGAACGATGTATTCGCCGGCGGTCGGCGCGTTCGCTGCTGCTTCGTGGCCTGCTGTAGACATAGTCAGGATTTCTTCCAAAACGCTATAAAACCTGCATGCAGAACAATCGCCAACCCAATCATCAGACTGGGCCAGTGCATCTCGGGATACCCCTTGATGGCGATTGCCAGTAATCCTATCGTGACCGCGATCTTGAGGAACTCACCGGCGAAAAAATTCGCCACATACGAGGCTCCCGGACGCTTGCTGACCATCGCCAGCCGCACGGCAAACAGCAGATTCGGCACTATTGCAGCGACTGCTGCGACCCCCACCGAAATCAGCCCTCGCTCCCCAACGATCACCCAGGCTCCGATTGCCGCCAGAAGCGCCGCACCAAATTGCAGATAAATTGCTTTAAACATGGTGCCTTGCAACCGTCAAGCCTGTTGTGTCACAGCCTTAAATTATATAAGACCTGAGCGCCTTAAGTCAATGTAAGTTACGGGTTTTCCGCAATGCCAAAAAATGGAAAACCCGTTAACACAAGCGCACCGGAAAAGAAACTCCGCACTGCACCAATTTAGCGCATTCGCGTCAGGATTCCGTCGAGTTGGTCCAGGCTACCAAATTCAATGGTGATCTTGCCTGCACCTTTTTTATTGCTGCGGATTTCAACTGCAGCACCAAACGAATCCGACAATTCTTCCTGCAAGCGCAGAATGTCACGGTCAACCGGCTTGGCCGCAGGTTTTTGCGGCGGCGTCAGGATTTGCTGGACCAGTCGTTCGACTTCCCGTACCGACAGCGCCTTTTGCACCGCCCGCTGCGCCACGGCAACCTGCTGCCCGGCATTGAGTGGCAACAGCGCCCGGGCATGACCCATGTCCAGCTTGCCGGCCATCACCAGCTCCTGCACCGGCGCGCTCAATTGCAGCAGCCGCAGCAGGTTGGACGCCGCCGGGCGTGAACGGCCGACCGCATCGGCCGCCTCCTGGTGGGTCAGACCAAATTCATCGATCAGGCGCTGCAAGCCGAGCGCCTCTTCCAGCGGATTGAGATTTTCACGCTGGATGTTCTCGATCAACGCCATCGCCAGCGCCTGCTCGTCCGGAATGTCGCGAATCAGCACCGGCACTTCGCTCAGGCCAGCAATCTGCGACGCCCGCCAGCGCCGCTCGCCCGCCACAATCTCGTAGCGCTCGGCACCCGGCGTCGGCTCAATCACCCGGACCAGGATCGGCTGCACGATGCCCTGTGCCTTGATCGATGCCGCCAATTCGGCCAGCGAGGTTTCGTCCATCTGCGTCCGTGGCTGATACTTGCCCGGCCGCAGACGCTCCACCGGCAGACTGCGCTGCTCGTCGCCGCCGCTGCGATCACCGCCCGCCAACAGCGCATCCAGTCCGCGCCCCAAACCCTTCATCTTGATCATTGGCCCAGCCTTTCGAGAATTTCCCTGGCCAGCGCGCTGTAGGCCTGCGCGCCCTTGGAGCCCTTGTCGAAAGCCAGTACCGGCTTGCCATAAGAGGGCGCCTCGGCCAGCCGCACATTGCGCGGCACGATGGTCTTGTACACCTTGTTGCCGAAGTGGCTCTCCAGCTCGCTTGAAACCTGCTGGGTCAGCGTGCTCTGCGGATTGAACATGGTCCGCAACAACCCCTCGACCTCAAGACGGGGGTTGAGGTGATGCCGGACCTTGCGCAGGGTTTCGACCAGATCGGACAGCCCTTCCAGCGCGTAGTACTCGCACTGCATCGGGATCAGCACCGAATCGGCCGCAACCAGCGCGTTGACCGTGAGCATGTTGAGTGCCGGCGGGCAGTCGATCAGCACGAAATCGTAGTGTTCGCGATTGGCATGCAGCGCATTCTTGAGCCGGAATTCACGCTGTTCGAGCTCAACCAGCTCGACCTCGGCACCGGCCAGCTCGCGGTTGGCCGGCAGCACGTCGAAAGCGAACGGAGTCTGCCAGCACACCTCTTCCAGCGTCGCGGCACCGATCAACAGCTGGTAAACCGTCGGCAACGCCTCCTTCTTGGTGATTCCGGCGCCGGTCGTCGCATTACCCTGCGGATCCATGTCGATCAGCAGCACTCGCTTGCCTTCAGCGCCGAGCGAGGCCGCCAGGTTGACGGCGGTGGTGGTCTTGCCGACACCGCCTTTTTGATTGGTGATCGCCAGTACTTTCATGTGCCCGCCTTCAGGATGATCAGGTGTCTTTCGGCATCAAGGCCGGGAACGTGCAGCGGAATGATCCGCTCGACGACAATATCCGCCGGCAGGGCCGCGATTTCGGCATCCGGGCGCACCCCCTTCATCGCCAGCCAGCGCCCACCCGGCGCCAGCAGATGGCGGGTCAGCGCAACAAAGAGGCTCAGTTCGGCAAAAGCGCGCGAACTGATCTGCGCATATTGCCCGGGCAATTCCTCGACCCGGGCATGGTTGACCGTGACATTCTTCAAGCCGAGCTGGATCGCCGCCTGCTGCAGGAAAGTCGCTTTTTTCTGCACGGTATCAACCATCCGCACCGCCAGTTCGGGCCGGGCAATCGCCAGCGGAATGCCGGGCAGACCGCCGCCGGAACCAACATCGAGCAACGGCTCGGAACCGATATGGGGGAGGATCGCCAGCGAATCAAGCAGGTGATGCGACAGCGCTTGTTGCGGATCACGCAAGGCGGTCAGGTTGTAAGTCTTGTTCCACTTCAGCAGCAGGTCGCGGAAGGCCAGCAGCTGCGCCTGCGTTGCCGGAGACAGCGCCAGCCCCAGTTCAGCGAGGCCGGAAGAAAGGGTCAGTTCACTCATGCGCCGGCCTTTGCCCCGGAAGTTGCACCATGGCGCTTGAGATGGATCAGCAGCAGCGAAATCGCCGCCGGCGTCACCCCTTGAATGCGCGACGCCTGGCCGATGGTCTGCGGCCGGTGCAGCGTCAGCTTCTGCTTGACCTCGTTGGACAGGCCGGCGACGGTCGAGTAATCAAGATCGGCCGGCAGCACGGTGTTTTCCAGTGTCGCCGCACGCGCCACCTCGTCGGCCTGACGGTCGATGTAGCCCTGATACTTGGCTGAAATCTCCAGCTGCTCGACCACCGCATCGTCGATTTCCGGCAATTCTTCGGGTTGACCGTGAATCTTGATCGTCACCAGCTCGCGGTAGCCAACTTCAGGCCGGCGCAGCAACTCGAACAGGTTGTATTCGTGCTCGATCCCCTTGCCCAGCACCCGTTCGCACTCCTCGGCCACGACGATCTTGGGATTGATCCAGGTGGTTTTCAAACGTTCCTGTTCGGCGGCAATCGCATCACGTTTGCGACAGAAGGCCGCCCACCGCAGGTCATCGACCAAGCCCAGTTCACGCCCGACTTCGGTCAGGCGCAGGTCGGCATTGTCCTCGCGCAAGCTCAGGCGGTACTCAGCGCGGCTGGTGAACATCCGGTAGGGATCAGAAACACCGCGCGTGATCAGGTCATCGACCAGCACGCCGAGGTAAGCCTCGTTGCGCTTCGGGCACCAGCCGGCCTCGCTGCGTACGTAGCGCACCGCATTCAGGCCGGCGAGCAGGCCCTGCGCCGCCGCTTCCTCGTAGCCGGTGGTGCCGTTAATCTGGCCGGCGAAGAAGAGGCCGTTGATCGCCTTGCTTTCCAGCGTGTCCTTGAGGCCGCGCGGGTCATAGAAATCGTATTCGATGGCGTAACCGGGGCGCAGAATGTGCACGTTTTCCATGCCACGGATCGAGCGCACCAGCGCCAGCTGGATGTCGAAGGGCAGGCTGGTCGACACGCCGTTGGGGTAGATTTCGTGCGTGGTCAGGCCTTCCGGTTCGAGGAAGACGTTGTGCTTGTCCTTGTCGGCAAAACGATGAATCTTGTCTTCAATCGACGGGCAGTAACGCGGGCCGACGCCCTCGATGACCCCGGTGTACATCGGTGAGCGGTCGAGGCCACTGCGGATGATGTCGTGCGTTTTCTCGTTGGTTTCGGTAATCCAGCACGGCAGTTGCTTCGGATGCTGCGCGGCGTTGCCGAGGAAGGAAAACACCGGCAGCGGATCGTCCGAATGCTGCTCTTCCATCACCGAGAAATCGATGGTCTTGCCATCGAGGCGCGGCGGCGTGCCGGTCTTCAGGCGCCCTTGCGGCAGGTTCAATTCCTTCAGACGGGCCGCCAGTGAGACCGACGGCGGATCGCCCATGCGCCCACCGGTGTAGTTTTCCAGCCCGACGTGGATCTTGCCGTTGAGGAAGGTACCAGCGGTCAGTACCACCGCCTCGGCCATGAAACGGATGCCCAGTTGCGTCACCGCACCGACCACGCGCTCGCCTTCGACGATCAGGTCGTCGCAGGCCTGCGCGAAGATGGTCAGATTGGGCTGATTTTCCAGCCGCGTACGGATCGCCTGCTTGTACAGCACACGATCGGCTTGGGCGCGGGTAGCGCGCACCGCCGGGCCTTTCGAGGCGTTGAGAATGCGGAACTGGATGCCGGCTTCGTCAGTCGCCGCCGCCATCGCCCCGCCCAGGGCATCGACTTCTCGCACCAGGTGGCCCTTGCCGATGCCGCCGATCGACGGGTTGCAACTCATCGCCCCGAGGGTGTCGAGATTGTGGGTCAACAACAGCGTCTGCGCCCCCATCCGCGCGGCCGCCAGCGCGGCCTCGGTACCGGCGTGGCCGCCACCAATCACAATGACATCAAAACGGGTGGGATAAAGCATGGGACGGAGGTTCTCTTTCAGGCATTCCGGGGTCTGCCGCAGTGCAGCACAAGGTGCCGGATTTTACGACAGGGCGCTGAAAAATCGAAGTTTTTACGCAGCTGCCTTTACCTCAAACGGGAACTCAAGTACCTTGGGCCACTGCTTTCCGTTCGGTTCATGACGCATGCCTCACCCCGATAATGACAAGATGCTGGCAGCGCTGCAAAAATCGCTGCACAAAAAGCGCGTACTGATCGTAGACCGTCACCCAGCTGCCCGCGAGTCGCTGCGCCTGATGCTCGCCGAACTCGGCATCATCTCGGTCCATGGCGTCGGCACTGCCGCCGAAGTGCTGCGCCAGGTGCGCAGCCACCGCTTCGATCTGATCCTCTCCGACTACTACCTCGAAGACGGACGCGATGCCCAGCAGCTGCTGGAAGAAATGCGCCTGACCCATCTGATTCCGCGCTCGACGGTGTACATCGTGGTTACCAGCGAACGCGGCTACAGCAACGTCGTCGCTCTGGCTGAACTGTCGCCCGACGACTACCTGCTGCGCCCCTTCACCCCGGACGACCTGCACGGGCGCCTGGTTCGCGCCGCCTATCGCAAGCACCAGCTGCGCCACATCCTGCAGCAACTGGAACGCAACAATCCGGAAGCCGCCATCGACGCCTGCGACCAACTGGCCGAGCAGGACAGCGATTTTCTTTACGATGCGCTGCGCTACAAGGGCGAACTGCTGCTGCAGATCGGCCGCGCCGAAGAGGCCGAGCGCGTCTTCCGCAATGTTCTGGCCGCTCGCGAACAGCCCTGGGCCAAGATGGGCCTGGCCCGCGCGCTGCGCGATCAGGGTCAGGCCGACAATGCAACGGCGCTGGCCAGCGAACTGCTGCGCGATGCCCCTGACTTCCTTGCGGTGAACGATTTTCTCGCAACCACGCTGAGCGAACTCGGCCGCCTGGAGACCGCCCAGCAAATCCTGCAGGTGGCCGCCGACCGCTCGCCCTACAACACCCGCCGCCAACGCCAGGTCGGCGATCTGGCCAGCCGCAACGGCGACCTGCTGGCGGCGGAAAAAGCCTATGGCACGGTGCTTGAGCGCAGCCGGGGCTCAACCCTGCGCAGCATCGACGATTTCACCAACCTGTCGCGGGTGTTGATCGAGCGCGGCGACGTCGAATCGGCCCGCCGCGTGCTCGGCAATCTGCAGCGCGAATGGCGCAATGACAAGCAGGCAGAAATGGCGGTGCTGATCGGCGAAAGCCTGTGCCTGCACGCCGAAGGCCGCAGCGAGCGGGCCGCACCGCTGGTCGAGCAGGCACTCGCCTTACAAACCACGCTGGACAAGGAAAGCCAGCACGTGCTGACCGCCCGGCCGCAGTCACAGCGCCTGGCGGTCGATCTCGCCCGAGCCTGCTACGCCACCGGACAGGATGCGACAGCAGAGCAGGTAATGCGCCGAGTTGCCAGTGAAAACAACGAAGACAGCCACCTGATGGCGCAAATTCGCCGCGTTTTCGAACAAACCGGCCATCGCGACAGCGGCCGCGACCTGCTCGCTCAGGTAGACAAGGAAATGGTCGTGCTCAACAACCGCGGCATCATCGCCGCCCGCAGCGGCAACCTGCGCGGCGCGGTCGAACTGCTGATGCAGGCCGCCGACGAAGCCCCCAACCTGCAGTTCCTGCTCAACGCCGCCAAGGCGATTTACTCGCTGCTCGACCAGGAAGGCTGGAACAGCGAGTTGGCGGCACGCGCCGACGACTACTTGCAACGCGCCGAAATGAAAGACCCGGAAAGCCCCAAGATCAATGCCGCACGGCTGCTGCGCAGCGCTGCTGCGCGCAAGCACGGCGTCGATGTCCGGCAAGCCTGAAAATCGGCGAAAAACACGGTCGACCGTGAAAAAGCGGGATTTTTCCTTGCCAAAGGCAGGGACAGCGAGCCTCCGGCGAGCCAGCTGAGGATCGTTGCCGACCGCTCACCAGCGGCGCCCCACCAGCCGGTCTAGGCCCTGTTGGCCGGGCTCCACACCAGCACGGAACCATCGGTGTGCGCGGCCCCCGCAGCGCCGACCGGCCGGCTTGCCGCGCACGGCAAACCTCCCGCCGGGGCGCGCTCAGTGCTTTTTGCCGAACCCGAGGTAAGCCTCAACCACGCGCGGGTCGGCGGCCAGTTCGCTGCTCGGGCCGGAGAGCGTGACCTCGCCGGTTTCCAACACGTAGCCAACGTCGGCGATCTGCAGCGCAGCGCGCGCGTTCTGCTCGACCAACAGAATCGCAACCCCGGTTTTTTTCAGTTCGCCGATGATGCGGAAGATTTCCTTGATGATCAGCGGTGCCAGCCCCAGGCTGGGTTCGTCGAGCATCAGCAGCTTCGGCTTGGCCATCAGCGCGCGGCCCATCGCCAGCATCTGCCGCTCACCGCCGGACAAGGTGCCGGCCAGCTGGCCGCGTCGCTCTTCCAGACGCGGGAACCACTCGAAAACCTCGTCGAGGGTTTCCAGATGGTCGCGGTGGCCAGTGCGATAGCGGTCGAAGGCGCCGAGCAGCAGGTTGTCCTCGACGCTCATTTCGGCGAACAGCTCGCGCTTTTCCGGGACCAGGGTCATACCCTGGCGCACCAGCGCCTCGACCTCGCGCTCGCGGCCCTGGGCATGGCCCATATAGACGATTTCGCCGCTGGCTGGCAGCAGGCCCATCAAGGCCGACAGGAGCGTGGTCTTGCCGGCGCCGTTGGGGCCGATCACGGTCGCGATCTCGCCGCGGCGGATGCTCAGGCTAACGCCGTGCAGCGCCTCGACCTTGCCGTAGGCGACACGCAGATCGCGGACATCGAGGATGACTTCGTGATCGTGCAGATGCGAAGGAATGACGTGACTCATGCTGCGGACTCCACCCCGCCCAGATAGGCTTCAAGAACGCGCGGATTGCTCTGGATTTCAGCCGGCGTGCCTTCGGCGATCTTCTCGCCGAATTCCATGACCACGATGCGGTCAGCCAGGCCCATGACGAATTCCATGTCGTGCTCGACCAGCAGGATGCCCATGCCTTCGCTGCGCAGCTTGCGCAGCAGGTCGGCGAGCGCCTGCTTCTCCATGTAACGGAGGCCGGCGGCCGGCTCGTCGAGCAGCAGCAGGCAGGGATCGGAGGCCAGCGCACGGGCGATTTCGACGATCCGCTGCTGGCCCAACGCGAGGCTGCCGGCGGCTTCGAACATCTGCTCCTTGAGCCCGACCCGTTCGATCTGCTGCGCCGCTTCGGCGAGCAAGCGGGCCTCTTCGCCGCGATCCAGACGCAGCGCGGCAGCCAGCGTCCCTTGCCGGCCACGCAGATGGGCGCCGATGGCAACGTTTTCGAGCACGCTCATCTGGCCGAGCAGTTTGACGTGCTGGAAGGTCCGGCTCATGCCTCGACTGGCAATGTCGCGCGACACCAGATTCACGGTCGACTCGCCCAGGAAGGCAATTTTGCCCTCGGTCGCCGGGTTGACCGCAGAAACGCAGTTGAACATCGTGCTCTTGCCGGCGCCGTTCGGGCCGATCAGCGCCATCACCTCGCCAGCCTTGACCGACAGCGACATGCGGTTGTTGGCAACCAGTCCGCCAAAACGCTTGGTCACTTCGCTGGCATCGAGCAGAACGCTACCCGGCGCCGGCCTTTCGCGGCGCGGTAACGGCTCGGCGGCAAGCAGCTGACGCGGCCCGCCAGCACTGCGCAGCGGCAGCCAGCGCAGGATCACCGGCCACAGACCGTCGCGGGCGCGCTGCAGGATCAGCACCATCGCGATGCCGAAGACGATGATCTCGAAATTACCGCTCTGGCCCAGCAACTGCGGCAGGAAATCCTGCAGCCACTGCTTGAGTACGGTGATCAGCCCAGCGCCGAGCACCGCGCCCCAGACGTGACCGACACCGCCGATCACCGCCATGAACAGGTATTCGATGCCCTGATTGATCGAGAACGGCGTCGGATTGACGAAACGCTGGAGGTGCGCGTAGAGCCAACCCGAGATCGCCGCCAGCACTGCCGCGATCAGGAAGATCACGATCTTGGCCTGCGGCGTATTCACCCCCATCGCCTCGGCCATCACCGCGCCGCCCTTGAGCGCGCGGATCGAACGGCCGACCCGCGAATCAAGCAGATTGCGCACGCTCAACATCGCCAGCAGCACGACCAGCCAGATCAGGTAATAAAACTCGCGCCCGGACTTCAATTCCCAGCCGAACAGCGATACCGTCGGAATCCCGGTGATCCCGGTATGGCCGCCGAGAAACTCGACGTTGCCGAACAGGAAGTAGAGGCTGATCCCCCAGGCAATCGTCCCCAGCGGCAAATAGTGGCCGCCCATGCGCAGGGTAATGAACCCCAGGCACAAAGCCACCGCCGCCGTCAGCGCGATGCCGATCAACAGCGTCAGCCACGGCGACACGCCGTGCACGGTGGTCAGCCAGGCCGTGGTGTAAGCGCCGAGGCCGACAAAGGCGGCCTGGCCGAAGGAAGTCAGGCCGCCGACGCCGGTCAGCAGCACCAGACCGACCGCGACGATGGCATAGAGGCCGATATAGTTGAGCAAAGTGACGGTAAATTCGGGCAACAGCAGCGGCCCGGCGCCCAACAGCGCAACAAAAACGATCAGGGGCAGGTGGCGCGTCATTCTTCTTCCTCCTCGACGTGGCGGGTAGTCAGCGACCGCCACAGCAGCACCGGGATGATCATGGTGAACACGATCACCTCCTTGTAGGCGCTGGCCCAGAACGACGAATACGATTCAAGCAGGCCGACCAGCACGGCGCCGAGCGCCGCCACCGGATACGAGGCGAGGCCGCCGATGATCGCACCGACAAAGCCCTTGAGACCGATCAGGAAGCCCGAGTCGTAGTAGATGGTGGTGATCGGCGCGATCAGGATGCCGGAGAAGACGCCAATCGCCGCCGCCAGCGTGAAGCAGAGCTTGCCGGCCAGAGCCGGCGCAATGCCCATCAGGCGGGCACCGGTACGGTTCATCGCAGTAGCGCGCAACGCCTTGCCATACAGGGTGCGCTCGAAGAAGAAATAGAGGCCGACGATCAGCGCTGCCGAAGCCGCCACCACCAGCAGGGTCTGGCCCTGCAGCGGCGCCCCGGCGAGTTCGAAACTGACCTCGGTGAACGCCGGCGTGCGCGAGCCTTCGGCGCCGAAGAACAACAGCCCGAGCCCGATCATCGCCACATGCACGGCCACCGAAACGATCAGCAACACCAGCACCGAAGCGCCGGCCAGCGGCTGGTAAGCGACGCGATAGACCATCGGTCCGAGCGGCACCACCAGCAGCAGGGAAAGCAGCACCTGCACCGCCAGCGGCAGATCACCCGGCGGCAAGGCAAAGAGCACGGCAGCGCAGAGCAGTGGCCAGCCAAGGTTGAAAATCAGCAACGACGGCAGCCTGCCGTAACGCCCTTCGCGCAACATCTGGATGCCATCGAGGACGATCACCACCAGGCCGAGCGCCAGCAGCAACCAGACTGTGCCCGGGACCTTGCCGGCTTGCAGGCTGGCCAAGGTCAGCGCACCGTAGGCGACGAATTCGCCCTGGGGGATGAAAATGATGCGGGTGACGGCAAAGACCAGTACCAGCGCCAAGGCGAGCAAGGCATAGATGGCACCGTTGGTGATGCCGTCCTGGCCGAGCAGGAGAAGTATCTGCAGATCCATGCGGAGCAGGGGAGCCGGGCTCCCGGAAAACGGAGGGAAAAAACAAAGCGCCCGGTCGATACAAAACCCGACCGGGCGAGGCGGCAGCCGGGAATCCTCCCGGCCGGACTTACTTCAGCAACTTCCAGGCATTGTTTTCAATCGTCACCATCACTCGGGCGCGCTGATCGAAGCCCTGATGATCGCTGGCCGACAGATTGAAGATACCGTGTGCTCCGGGTACGTTCTTGACCCCTTCGAGCGCCTCACGCAGGGCACGGCGGAACTCGACAGTACCCGGCTTGGCCTTCTTGAGCGCCTGCGGAATCGCCGCGCCGAGCAGTACGCCGGCATCCCAGGCGTGGCCGCCGAAGGAGGAAACGCTGCCTTTGCCGTTGGCAGCTTCGTACTTGGTGACGTATTCGAGCGCCGACTTCTTGACCGGGTTGTCAGCCGGCAATTGCGCAGCAACGACCATCGGACCGACCGGCAGGAAAGCACCTTCGACATCCTTGCCGCCAACGCGCAGGAAATCGTTGTTGGCCACACCGTGGGTCTGGTAGATCAGACCCTTGTAACCTTTTTCCTTGAGCGCCTTCTGCGGCAGCACAGCCGGCGTACCGGCACCGCCAACCAGCACGGCATCCGGCTTGGCGGCAATGATCTTGAGGATCTGGCCGGTCACCGAAGTATCGTTACGTTGATAACGCTCGCTGGCGACGATCTTCAGCTTGCGGGCTTCGGCGATCTTGGCAAATTCCTTGAACCAGCCTTCACCGTAAGCATCGGCAAAGCCGATGAAGGCAACGCTCTGGACGTTCTTGTCGGTCATGTGCTGGACGATCGCGGTCGCCATGTGCGCATCGTTCTGGGCGGTCTTGAACACCCACTGGCGCTTGGCATCCATCGGTTCGACAACGATTGCCGAACCGGCCATCGAAATCAGCGGCGTTTCGTTGTCGACCGCAACATCCATCATCGCCAGCGAATTCGGCGTGGTGGTCGAACCGATCACCACATCGACCTTGTTCTCGGTAATCAGCTTCTTGATGTTCTTGGTCGCGGCCGTCGGATCGGTGGCGTCGTCGAGAACGATGTAATTAACCTTCTGGCCGCCAATGGTGGTGGGCAGCAGGGCAATCGTGTTTTTCTCGGGAATCCCCAGCGAGGCCGCCGGACCGGTTGCCGAAACGGAAACCCCGACATTGATCTCGGCCAGCACGGCCGAAGAAAGCGTGGAAAGGGCGGCGAGAACCGCCAAGGACAGCTTGCTACGCATTGGACCCCCGATAAAAACGTTGTTCAGGGGCGCGAGTCTAGCACGCGCATCAATGCTCGGCCGGGTACCGCGTCTACGGGTAAACCCTTAGGCTGCAATTGGGCCCGCAGCTGCATCCTGCTGCGACTCAGGTTCGACCGGCAAGGAACAGGCCGCCAGGATGGCCCGACGCGCGGCCAGCGCGACTGCCCGCCGGTCTTCGCCTTGCTGCCCGAGCAGGGGAGTGGTCCGCAAACGAGCGATGATCCGGCGTCGCGCCAGAATCGCCTGCGTGCATTGTCCCAGCGAAATCTCGCCATCGTACCGCGGCGCCAGGCTGCGCTCACCTGTCGGCTCCCAGTAGGAAAGAGCCACCGGCAAAATCGGGCGTCCGGCACTCAGCGCCGGCTGCAGCAAGGCGGCGTGAAAATGCAGCAGATGAGTACCGTCGGTGGTCGTACCTTCGGGAAAAACCGCAACCAGCTTGCCGGCGGCGAGGATTGCGGCAATTTCGCCATTGATAATTTTCGCGTGGCCACGGCTGCCCCGGCGCAGGAAGACGGTGTCGTTCTTCGCCGCCAGCCAGCCGATCAACGGCCAGCGCCGAACCTCTTCCTTGGCGACAAAGGCGGCAGGGAGCACGGCGTTGAGCACGAAAATGTCGATCCACGAGATATGGTTGGCGACCAGCATCACCCCGGCGGCGGCGTGCTCCAGGTCGGCATCAATCTCGACCCCGAGCGCCGCCAGCAGTGCTTTCGACCAGCGCGCCTTGAGCGCCAGACGCCGGCGCTCGGCACAGCACGGGAAGAGCAATAAAGCAGCAAGGGCCCCAGCCAAGAGCAGGAGCCCCAGACACAGCAGGCGCCAGGCCCGCTGCCAGGAAGAGGTCGAGTTATCCAGAATTTATCCCAGGTAGTGTTTCGCGTAACGGTCTGAAATCCGCGACATCGGCATCAGGATCGGCAGATCGGCGGTATTGAAATCGGGATCCCAAGCCGGCTCGCCGCAAATCCACGCCCCAGCCCGCAGGTAACCCTTGATCAGCGGCGGGATTTCGGCTGCCTGATCGCGCCGCAAGGCGGCCAACGGCAGCGGGCAGCGCGGAAAGACGCGGTATTCGGCCGGCCCGAGATGTTCCTCGGCGAGGCGAGTATACAGGCTGGCCGCCGCATGTCCGCCATCGGCCATGCTGATCGACGCACAACCCATCAGATAGTCGTAGCCACCTTCGAGCATGTACTGCGCCAGGCCCGACCAGAGCAGGGTGATCGTCGCCCCGGTCCGGTAGTCGGGATGAACGCAGGAGCGGCCGATCTCGACCAGGCGCGGACGCAGGTGATGCAGGCGGGTCAGATCGAATTCGTTTTCCGAGTAATAGCCGATCTGGCGGGCGTTTTCTGGCGGCAGGATGCGATAGGTGCCGACGATTTCGCCGCTTTGCGCATCGCGCACGACCAGGTGTTCGCAATAGGGATCGTAAATGTCGTGATCGACGCCGGGCGTACGGCTGGGCAGACGAGCCCCCATTTCGCCGGCAAAAATACGGTGGCGCAAACGCTGCGCTTCGAGAATATCGCCCGCCGTGCGGGCAAAGCCGACGCTCAGTGCCGGCCGGGGGCTACGCCGGCGCTCAACTCCGGCCTGTTTCTGTTCCATTTGACTCTCCTTGGATGTGCAAGGAGAGTCTGGCGGCCGCAGGTTACACGCCGATTGCCGGCGTTTTACGGAAAAATTTCAATAACGGCTGACGCGCGACTCGCCACGTCCGGACAGCACGCGCACCCGGTCACCGGGGCGGAATTCAGCGGCGTGGCCCTCCTGCACGATCGACACCAGCTGGCCGTTGTCGAGCTTGACGGTGATTTCCAGCGCCGGTTTGCGCGTCGCGCTTTCCTCGATATTGCCGCCAAGCAAGCCGCCGGCGACTGCGCCAACCACCGCAGCAATCGCCGAACCTTTGCCGCCACCGACAGTACTGCCGGCAATCCCGCCAATTGCCGCGCCGGCCAGGCCGCCAACCGGGGTCTTGGTGCCTTCGAGTTGCACCTCGCGCACCGCTTCGACCGAGCCAACCCGCACCGTATGCTCGTAACGAGCCTGGTCGCGGGTATAGACATCACCGGACTTGCTGCTGGCGCAGCCGGCCAGCAATGCTACGGTCGACAGCAGGATCAGGGCAGTTTTCATATGCGCTTCTTACCAGGGCAGGGCGCCAAAGGCGCGTTGATAACGAGCTGCGATTTCTTCGCGGGACGGCTGATGATTCTGGCCGCCGCGATGCGCGATCTTGATCGCGCCCATCACCGCCGCCAGCCGTCCGGTCTTTTCCCAGTCATAACCGTGAGCAATGCCGTAGAGCAGGCCGGCGCGGTAAGCATCACCGCAGCCGGTGGGGTCGATCACCTGATCTGCTTCAACGCACGGAATCACGTAGCGTTGACCGTCGGCGTAGATTTCTGACCCCTCGCCACCCCGGGTAACGATCAGCGCTTTCAGTTCGCCGGCCAGCTGTTCGAGGCTGCGACCGGTGCGGTCGCAGGCGAGCCGGGCTTCGTAGTCGTTGAAGCAGGCGTAGTCGGCCAAGCCGATGAAATCGAGCAAGTCGTCGCCGCTGAACATCGGCAGGCCCTGGCCCGGATCGAAGATGAAAGACACCCCGGCGGCAGCGAAATCGCGGGCGTGCTGCAGCATGCCGTCGCGACCGTCAGGCGCGACGATCCCCAGTTGCGCACCGGCCTCGGCTACCTTGTTGAGGTGCGAGAAGCTCATCGCACCAGGATGAAAGGCGGTGATCTGGTTGTCGTCGAGGTCGGTGGTGATGAAGGCCTGCGCGGTAAAGCTGCCCGGTACCTGGCGGACGTGCTGACGCGACAGACCGAGCTGGTCGAGGCGGGCAAGATAAGGTGCGGCATCGTCACCGACAGTGGCCATGATCTGCGCATCACCACCGAGCAGCATCAAGTTGTAAGCGATGTTGCCGGCACAGCCGCCAAATTCGCGGCGCATTTCCGGGACCAGGAAGGCAACGTTCAGGATGTGGATCTGTTCCGGCAGGATGTGGTTCTTGAAACGGTCCGGAAAGACCATGATGTTGTCGAAGGCGAGCGAGCCGCAGATCAGCGTGCGCATGAAGGAATCTCGAAAATCAGGGATAGAAAAGATAGAGCCGGTAGCCAGCCGCAGCCGCGCCGCTCGACTCCAGCCACAGGCGGATGCCGATTTCGCTGTCGGCGGCAAAAAACTCGGCTGCAGTCCCGGGCGGCAGATATTCGACCGGCGCCAGAACCCGCCGGGTAACCACCCCGTCGAGGGTATCGGTCAGTGTCAGTTCCAGCGACGGCCAGGCCTGGCGGAAGGCGGCGCGGTTTTTCAGCGTGGCCTGCAGTACGAACAATCCGCGCTGGGCATCCGACTGCAGGTCAGAGGTTTCAATCGCGACCAGGTCAGCATTGCGCGGCAAGGGGACGACCACGCCCAGAGCCGTATAGATCGCTTCCGTTTCCGGCCATTTACGGGCAATTTCGCTACGGAAATGATGCCCCGCCTGAGCCAGCAACAGCAGCAGCAAAACCAGCCCCATGACCACAAAAGGCCATTGCGGACGCGCGGACTCCGGCGCGAAACCGCCATAGCCATCATTCGCCAGCGTACCGGCAGCCCAGCGGTTGAAGGCTGGCGTATCGCTTAGTTCGCGCGCGGCGACCAAGCCGGCATCGCGCGCCGCTTGAGTGCTTTGTTCCGGCGTCTCACCCGACATCTCGGCCGGCGTTTCCAGTGTCGCCGCAGCCGGCATATCGGATGCCAGCGCAGGTTCGAAGGTCGGCTCCAGCGATGCTTCGGCGGCTTCCGGGGCTGACAGCAACTGCGGCTCAAGGCGCAGCGGATCGCTCACATCTGCTGGCAGCGCCTCGGGCAAGCGGGACGCCTCCGGAAAATCGTCCTGCGCGGCGGTTGACCGTGACAACGCCTCGCCCCCCCCAACCGCAGCACTGGCTGCAGCGGTTGCGGCCTGCTCCGAGCATTCTGCCTGCACCTCCTCCGGGTCAGCATGCAATTCCGGCGGCGCTTCGTTCTCCGGCGCCAGCGAAGCCAGCCCGGCGGCGTGCCAGGCGTCGGCAATGGCCTCGACACTCGGTACCGGCAGCAGTTCATCGGGCACGGCCCGCCCGATCAGCGTCGCAGCTTGCGAACGCAGGACCAGTTCATCGTTGATTTCCGGCAGGGTCGCAGGCACTGGCGCCGGCGTTTCATCCGGCATCAACGAATCGAAGGCGTTGAACAGCGCCTGGCAATGTCCGCAACGAACCTTGCCGGCCTTCAGGCGCAGCTGCTCGGAGGTGACACGAAAAATCGTGCCACACACCGGACAGCGGGTCCGCATCAGGGCTTGCGACCTGCCAGACATACCCAATCCTCGCGCACGTCGGCAATTGCCAGCGGCAGCCAGCTGGCGTAGATGCCAATGATTTCCTCGGCCTGCTCGCGGAGAATTCCGGACAGCGCCAGACGCCCGCCCGAGCGCACATGCGCACAGATGGCGGGGGCCAGGACACGGAGCGGGTTGGAGAGAATATTGGCCACGACGAGATCATACTCCCCGGCGACCGGTTCTGCCGAGTCGGCAAACAGTGCCGTAACCCCATTACGCTCGGCGTTGTCGCGGGCAGCCTGGACCGCCTGCGGGTCAATATCGACCCCGGCGACGCGGGCGGCACCGAGACGGGCTCCGGCAATCGCGAGAATCCCTGAGCCGCAGCCATAATCGAGCAGGCTGTCGCCCGGCTGCACCTCGCGCTCCAACCACTCAAGGCAGAGACGGGTGGTCGGGTGCGAACCGGTGCCAAAGGCCATGCCCGGATCGAGAATCAGGTTGATCGCCGCCGGATCGGGCGATTCATGCCACGAGGGCACGATCCACAAACGCCCGGAAACCCGGATCGGGTCAAACTGGGATTGCGTCAATTGCACCCAGTTCTGTTCTTCCAAGGGCTCGCTCCGCCATTCTGGGACCGCTGCCAACCCGATGTTGGCAGCTGCTTCGCCGACGATCGCTGCCACATCGGCGTCCGGCTCGAACAGCGCGACGATTCGTGAACGCTGCCAGCCGGGCGTCGTCACCGAACCCGGTTCACCGAACTGCGGCTGTTCGTCCGGCGTGCCGGCATCGGCATCCTCGATCGAGGCCGACAGTGCGCCGGCCTCCATCAGCGCATCGCACAACGGGTCGGCGTGCTCGGCGTCGGAAAGCAGGGTGACGTTTTGCCAGGCCATCTTATTGCTTCACTTCGTTCTTGGCCGCCAGCTTGTGCTCCAGATAATGGATGCTGGTGCCGCCTTCAACGAAACGGGCGTCGAGCATCAACTCCTGGTGTAGCGCAATATTGGTCTTGATCCCCTGAATGGACATCTCGGACAGCGCGATGCGCATCCGCCGGATTGCCTGCTCGCGGGTATCGCCGTAGGCGATGACCTTGGCGACCATCGAATCGTAATGCGACGGCACCTTGTACCCCTGGTAGATGTGCGAGTCGACCCGAATCCCGGGGCCGCCGGGCGGGTGATAAAACTCGATCTTGCCTGGAGAAGGCACGAAAGTGAAGGGATCTTCGGCGTTAATACGGCATTCGATTGCATGCCCGCGAAACTCGACATCACGCTGCTTGAGCCGCAGCTTTTCGCCAAAAGCAACGCGGATCTGCTCCTGAACGATGTCGACACCGGTGATCGCTTCGGTCACCGGGTGCTCGACCTGAACCCGGGTGTTCATCTCGATGAAGTAGAACTCGCCGTTTTCGTAGAGGAATTCAAAGGTACCGGCACCGCGATACCCGATCTTGCGGCAGGCATCGGCGCAACGCTCGCCGATGCGGGCGATCAGGCGGGCCGGGATATGCGGCGCTGGCGCTTCCTCGATCACCTTCTGGTGGCGGCGCTGCATCGAGCAATCACGCTCACCGAGGTAGATCGCGTTCTTGTGCTGGTCGGCCAGCACCTGGATTTCGACGTGGCGCGGATTTTCCAGGAATTTTTCCATGTACACGGTCGGATTGCCGAAAGCCGTCTGGGCTTCCTGCCGGGTCATCTGCACCGCGTTGACCAGGGCCGCCTCGGTATGCACCACGCGCATACCGCGACCACCACCGCCACCGGCAGCCTTGATGATCACCGGATAGCCGATCTGGCGGGCAGTGGCGATAATCTCCTTGGGATCGTCGGGCAGGGCGCCTTCGGAACCGGGGACGCAGGGAACGCCGGCTGCCTTCATTGCGTCCTTGGCCGAAACCTTGTCACCCATCAGGCGGATGGTTTCGGCGCGCGGGCCGATGAAGACGAAGCCCGAGGTTTCAACGCGCTCGGCAAAGTCAGCATTCTCGGAGAGGAAGCCATAGCCGGGGTGGATCGCCTGGGCATCGGTCACTTCGGCAGCGGAAATGATCGCCGGAATGTTCAGATAGCTTTGCGCGGACGGCGCCGGGCCGATACACACCGACTCGTCGGCCAGCTTGACGTACTTCGCATCGCGGTCGGCCTCGGAGTGCACGACCACGGTCTTGATACCCAGTTCACGGCAGGCACGCTGGATGCGCAGCGCGATTTCGCCGCGATTGGCGATCAGAATCTTCTCAAACATTTGTCTCTCCCGCGGCAAAACCGCCCAGGCAGCCTGCGGCTGCAGCGCAATTTGGCTTCGCCGCTGCGGCGCCTGCCGGCGCCTGGTCGCCGCGATTGGCGATCAGAATTTTTTCAAACATGGGATTTCTCCAGCAGCAGGATGGCAAGCGGCCGATGTTTCACGGTCAACCTGCCACCCGCCGGTTTTTCACCGCGAATCAGCGGGAAAAAGCAGCGATCTTGCTACGATCAACCGATAACAAACAACGGCTCGCCGTATTCGACCGGCTCGCCGTTTTCCAGCAGAATCGCCTTGACCACGCCGTCGGCGTCGGCTTCGATTTCGTTCAGCAGCTTCATCGCTTCGATGATGCACAGCGTGTCGCCCTTCTTCACCGTGCTGCCGATCTGCACAAAAGCATCGGCGCCCGGCGAAGCAGCGCGGTAGAAGGTGCCGACCATCGGCGCCTTGACCACATGCCCTTCCGGCAGGTCGTCCTCGTCGTCGAGGTTGACCGAGGAAACCCCGCCACTACCGGCCACCGGCATCGGCGCCGGCATCGCGTAGTGCTGCACCGGCGCGGCGGCGGCAACGCCGTAATGCTTGGCGATACGGACCTTTTCCTCACCCTCGGTGACTTCCAGTTCGGAGATTCCGGATTCCTGGACCAGGTCGATCAGTTTCTTGAGTTTGCGCAAATCCATGAGTTCTTCCCTTTCACGTCGGTTAGACGCCAAAAGACGGCTTGATGCCGCTTAATCGTTGTTGATTCGGTTGAGCAGGAAATCCAGCGCCAGCAGGTAGCCGCGATGCCCGAGCCCGCAGATCACGCCGATGGCGAGATCGGAAAAATACGAGTGATGGCGGAAAGGTTCGCGCGCATGCACGTTCGACAGATGCACTTCGACAAAGGGGATCGCGACACCGGCCAATGCATCGCGAATCGCGACACTGGTATGGGTGTAGGCAGCGGGATTGATGATGATCGCCTTGACGCCCTCGCAGCGCGCCGCATGAATGCGCTCGACCAAAGCCCCTTCGTGGTTGCTCTGGAAGCATGCCAGTTCGACACCGGCGGCCTTGGCTTGCGCCAGCAGGGCAGCGTCGATGTCGGCCAGGGTGGTGTGGCCGTAAGTTGCGGGTTCGCGCGTGCCCAGCAGATTCAGGTTGGGGCCGTGCAAAACCAGAATCTGCGGCCCGGTTTGCCGACTTTGCGCCGATCCGACAGGGATTTCTTGCTCTTTCATCCCTGCAAGTTTGCCGCATTTCGCAGCAAGTTGTCCAGCGAGACAAGTACTTACCCCTGCCAAGCCTGGTAAAAACCCGGATGTTGGCAACCAGTTATTCGCCAGATCGCGGCAACTCACCGTGTTCGAGCAAGTCGCGCACCGCCTCGGCGCGAGCCCGCTCGCGCGGCCGCCCGTCGCGATATTTGAGCGCAACCCGTTCCAGCTGCGGCGGCAGGACAATCAGGTTGGCGTCGGCAGTATCGGTCTCCAGGATCAGCACCGCTTCGACCTTTTCGCCGCGCGGCTCACCGTGGGCAAAATTCAGGTTGTGGTTGAGCAGAAAAATCTCAACCTCCTTGGCGCTATCCGGAAATAGCAGGATGTCGATACGCGAATGCTCACCGGCCGTGCCTTCGAGCACCGAGCCGGTCAGGTAGGGATGGAAACGTTCCAGGAACTCGAGCAGATCGAGTGCCGTCTGGCGCAATTCGAACAGCAATTCAGCATGCTCCTCGCCCTGATACAGGCTGCGCCAGGCCCGCAACTCGGCTTCGACCTCGGCGTTGTCGGGCAACGCGGTATGCTCGGGCAGCCCCAGCTGGCGCAGGGCCTTCTTTTTTGCCTGCCGGTAATCGACGATGCCGTCCTCGGCCATCAGACGGGCAGCGGCGCTGGCGATGCTGGCGCGCAAGTCGGCGCGGGTGCGGTCGGGGCGATGCATGATCAAAGGCTCGGGTTAAAATCCTCTTCGATTCTACGCGAAAGCGTGCGGCAGCCGGATGACAGGCCGAGGTGCCCACGCCGCACGAAGTTTTTCAACCATCCCGGAGCTTGCATCCCGCTCCCGCCGAGCGGGCGGCGACGAGTTCCGGACAGGACGGCGGTGCTTGCCGCCGGCCAGGATCGAAACATGCATATACATATTCTCGGGATTTGCGGCACCTTCATGGGCGGTATTGCGCAACTCGCTGTCGCCGCCGGACACAAGGTTACCGGCTGCGATGCCAACGTCTATCCACCAATGAGCGACCAGCTGCGCGCTGCGGGCATCGAGTTGATCGAAGGCTACGGCGTCGAACAGCTGGCACTGGCGCCCGACATGTTTGTCATCGGCAACGCCATCTCGCGCGGCAACCCGCTGCTTGAAGCCCTCCTCGACCGGGGCCTCCCGTATGTCTCGGGGCCGCAGTGGCTGGCCGACCATGTCCTGCAGGGGCGCTGGGTGCTCGGGGTTGCCGGCACTCACGGCAAGACCACCACCAGCTCGATGCTGGCCTGGATCCTTGAAGACGCGAACATGGCCCCGGGCTTCCTGATCGGCGGCGTGCCGCTCAACTTCGGCGTCTCGGCCCGACTCGGCGACACCCCGTTCTTCGTGATCGAAGCCGATGAATACGACACCGCCTTCTGCGACAAGCGGTCGAAGTTCATCCATTACCGCCCGCGAACTGCGATCCTCAACAACCTTGAATTCGATCACGCGGACATCTTCGCCGATCTGGCAGCAATCGAGACGCAATTCCACCACCTGGTACGCACCCTCCCGGGATCCGGGCTGATCGTCAGCAATGCCGCCGAACCCAGCCTGGAACGGGTACTGCAGCGCGGTTGCTGGAGCGAGGTACAGCGTTTCAATGACCCGGCTGGCTACCGGGTCAGCGGCGACGATGCCAGCGGCGAACTGATCCTGCACGGCGCCGACGGCGAAATCGGCCGTTGCCGCTGGACCTTGACCGGCGACCATAACCGCGCCAACGCCTGTGCCGCCCTGCTCGCCGCCCGCCATGTCGGCGTACCGTTCGACAAGGGGCTGGAAGCCCTAAGCCGCTTTGAAAACGTCAAGCGGCGGATGGAGGTACGCGGGGTGGCCAACGGCATTACGGTTTACGACGATTTTGCCCACCATCCGACCGCAATTGCGACAACGGTCGCCGGTTTGCGGCGAAAAGTCGGCAACGCCCGCATTCTTGCCGTCTTCGAACCGCGTTCGAACACCATGAAGCTGGGCACGATGAAAAGCCAGCTGCCCGCCAGCCTGGCCGACGTGGACCTTGCCTTCTGCTACGGCGCCAATCTCGGCTGGGATGCCGACGAAGCGCTGGCACCGATGGGCGAGCGGGCGCAGGTCGACACCGACCTCGCCCAGCTGGTCGCCCGCGTCGCCGCCGCCGCCCGCCCCGGCGATCATGTGCTGGTGATGAGCAACGGCGGCTTCGGTGGCATCCACGGGAAGCTGCTGGTGGCGCTCGCCGGCTAGACCCGCATGCAAAGACGTTTACTGCTGGCGGGTGGCATGGCCTGGGCCAGCGGCCTGCTCGGCGGCTGTCGGCCAAGCGCCCCGCGCTTTCATGCCACCGACCTCGGGGAAAGCCGGATTTCCGGGGAGTTGCCGGCAGAAATCCGCGATTTCCACGGTCGACCGTGGAAATTGGCCGATTTTCGCGGCAAGCTGGTGATCTTCTTCTTCGGCTACACCAGTTGCCCGGACATCTGCCCGACCGCCCTCGCCAAATACACTGAATTGCTGCGCCAGCCTGGCCTGGGGCCGGACCAGGTTCAAGTGGTTTTCATCACGCTTGATCCCGAGCGCGACACCCCAGCCCGACTGGCCGACTACCTGCGCTGGTTTGACGCCAGCTTGCTCGGCCTGCACGGCAGCCCGGAGGCGATTGCCGCCGTTGCCCGGCAGTTCCGGGTCACCGCAATCCGCCAGGAGGTCGGCGGCGGAATCGGCTACAGCCTCGACCACAGCAGCGGCGCCTATGTCTTCGACCGACGGGGAAAACTCCGCCTTCTCATCGCCGACAACGCCAAAATAGCCGATATCGTCGCCGATCTGCAGCAATTGCAGCAGGAAAATCCCTGATTACGGATTTTTCACAAATTCACGGTCGACCGTGAAAATCCGCCCGATCCACCACCGTTCGTCCGCCCCCGGCAAGCGCCGGGTATAAAAAAGCCGGCCCATTGCGGAGCCGGCTTCTGGCCTTGAAAGACCGGGAACGCGATCAGCGCTCCATCGACTCGACCACGGCCAGCGCGGTCATGTTGACCAGGCGGCGCACGGTGGCGGTCGAGGTCAGCACATGCACCGGACGGGCGGCACCGAGCAGGATCGGGCCGATGGTCACGCCTTCGCCGCCGGTCATCTTGAGCAGGTTGTAGCTGATGTTGGCGGCGTCGATATTCGGCATCACCAGCAGGTTAGCTTCGCCCTTGAGCGGCGAATCCGGGTTGGCTTCCTGACGGATGACTTCGGACAGCGCGGAGTCGCCGTGCATTTCGCCATCGACTTCCAGTTCGCCGCTGGCACGGGCGGCCACCAGCTGCGCAGCAGCGCTCATCTTGCGCGAGGACTCGGAACTGCCGGAGCCGAAATTGGAGTGCGACAGCAGCGCCACCTTCGGCTGGCTGCCGAAGCGCTTGACCTGCTCGGCCGCCATCAGCGTCATTTCCGCGATTTCTTCGGCATTCGGGTTCTCGTTCACGTGCGTATCGCAAATGAACAACGAACGGCCGGGCAGCATCAGGTAGTTCATCGCCGCCAGGGTATTCACGCCCGGGCGCTTGCCGATGATCTGGCTGACCACGCCCAGATGGTGGCTGTACTGGCCGCTCATGCCGCAGATCAGGCCGTCGGCGTAGCCGAGCTTGAGCAGCATCGCACCGATCACGGTCGGCTTCTTGCGCAGGGCCTCCTTGGCAATCGCCGGCGTCACGCCACGGCGCGCCATCAGCTTGTGATAGGCGGTCCAGCACTCGCGATAGCGTTCGTCGGATTCGGGATTGACGACGTCGAAATCGACGCCCGGCTTGATCCGCAGCTTGGCCTTTTCGAGGCGGTGGGCGATCACTTCCGGGCGACCGATCAGGATCGGACGCGCGAATTTTTCCTCGATCACCACCTGTGCGGCGCGCAGCACGCGCTCTTCCTCGCCTTCGGCGAAGATGATGCGCTTGCCCTTGGCCTGACGCGCAGCCTGGAAGATTGCGCGCATGCCAACGCCGGTGTGATAAACAAACTCGGAGAGCTTGGCGCGGTAGGCGTCCCAATCGGTAATCGGGCGGGTGGCAACCCCCGAATCAATCGCGGCCTGAGCCACCGCCGGTGCGATCTTGACGATCAGGCGCGGGTCGAAAGGCTTGGGAATCAGGTATTCCGGACCGAAGTTGAGGTCATGGCCGGGGTAGGCCATCGCCACTTCGTCGGTGACTTCGGCTTCGGCCAGTTCGGCAATCGCGCGCACCGAGGCCATCTTCATTTCTTCGGTGATGCGGGTAGCACCGACATCGAGCGCGCCACGGAAGATGAAGGGGAAGCAGAGGACGTTGTTGACCTGGTTCGGGTAGTCGGAACGGCCGGTGGCGATGATCGCCTCGGGGCAGACTTCCTTGACCAGTTCCGGCATGATTTCCGGGGTCGGATTGGCCAGCGCGAAGATCATCGGCTTGGCAGCCATGGTCTTGATCATTTCCTGCTTGACCACGCCTGCAGTCGACAGGCCGAGGAAAACGTCGGCGCCAACCATCGCATCGGCCAGCGTGCGCTGGTCGGTTTCCTGCGCGTAGCGGGCCTTGGTCTCGTCCATGCCGCCGGGACGGCCGACATAGATCACGCCCTTGGAATCACAAACGGTGATGTTCTCGCGCTTGACGCCGAGATCGCACCACAAGTTGAGACAGGAGATCGCGGCGGCGCCGGCACCGGAACAGACCACCTTGATCTCGTCGATCTTCTTGCCGACGATCTTCAGGCCATTCAACATCGCGGCCGCAGAGATGATCGCGGTGCCGTGCTGGTCGTCGTGGAAGACGGGGATGTTCATCCGTTCCTTCAGCTTCTGCTCGATGTAGAAGCACTCCGGTGCCTTGATGTCTTCCAGGTTGATGCCGCCGAGCGTCGGTTCGAGCGCGGCGATCATGTCGATCAGCTTGTCCGGGTCGTTCTCGGCCAGTTCGATATCGAAGACGTCGATCCCGGCGAATTTCTTGAACAGGCAGCCCTTGCCTTCCATCACCGGCTTGGCGGCGAGCGGGCCGATATTGCCCAGGCCGAGCACGGCGGTCCCGTTGGTGACCACGCCGACCAGGTTGGCGCGCGAGGTGTACAGCGCAGCGGTCGCTTCGTCCTCGACAATTGCATCACAAGCCGCAGCCACGCCCGGCGAATAGGCCAGCGCCAGGTCGCGCTGGTTGGTCAGCCCCTTGGTCGGGCGGACGGAAATCTTGCCCGGGGTGGGCCAGCGATGATATTCAAGTGCGGCTTCGCGCAAATCCTTTTCCACGAAAACTCCTCGGATCTCGGCAATGAGGGAAAACCCCGTAGGTTACTCCAAAGCCGGGGACGCAGCAAAAAACACTACGATCTTTGCAAGCGCCCCCCGGCAAAGCCCGGGAAAGGCGGCCCCATGCTAGAGTTTCTCTTTTTGCCCCACAGGTTGCAGCCATGTTTTCCGGAATCATCGCGGCGGTCGGCCGCATCACCCAAATCACCCCGCGCGAAGCCGGTTTCCGCCTCACCGTCGATGCCGCCACGCTGGGCCTCGACGACGTCGCGCTCGGCGACTCGATTGCCCACAACGGCGTCTGCCTGACCGTCGTCGCCAAGGAAGGCAATTGCTTCATGGTCGACGTCTCGCCGGAAACCCTGTCCTGCACCGTCGGCCTCGCCGCCCCCGGCCCGGTCAATCTGGAAAAGGCGCTGCGCCTCGCCGACCGCCTCGGCGGCCACCTGGTTTCCGGCCACGTCGACGGCGTCGGCGAAGTGCTGCGCTTCGACCCGATCGGCGACAACCGCCTGCTCGCCATCCGCGCCCCGCAAGCCCTGGCCAAGTACATCGCGCGCAAGGGCTCGATCACGGTCAACGGCACCAGCCTGACCACCAACGACGTCGACGGCACCGACTTCACCATCAACCTGATCCCGCACACGCTGGAAAACACCACCCTGCAGTACCTGCAGCCCGGCGCCCAGGTCAATCTCGAAGTCGACCTGATCGCCCGCTACTGCGAACGCCTGCTCAGCGCCGAAAAGTAAGCCGCTGCCGGCACGGCACGAGAAAAAGCCCGTGGTTCACGGTCGACCGTGAACCACGGGCTTTTTGTTCGACTTCCGGACTCAATCCGCCGAAAACAGCTCCGGGTTGCGCCCGACCACGCCGCTGTAGAAGCTGCGGATCTTGACCATGTCGGCGTCGAGGTCGCCGCTGGGGGTGAACAAGGTCGCCAGCCCGGCTTCCTTTTTGCGGAAGTCGAGGTAGCCGAGGGCAATCGGGACGCCGGCGCCGCTGGCGATGCGGTAGAAGCCGGTTTTCCACTGGCGGACGCGGGAGCGCGTGCCTTCCGGCGGGATGACCACGATCAGGCGTTCTTCGCGGGCGAAGGCGTCGATGGTGTCCTGCACCAGGCCGCCGGGCTTGGCGCGATCAACCGGGATGCCGCCGAGCCAGCGCATCAGCCCGCCGACTGGCCACGGAAAGAGGCTGTCCTTACCCATCCAGTACACCGGCAGGCGCAGGCTGAAGCAGACCAGCAACATGTAGAAAAAATCCCAGTTGCTGGTGTGCGGCGCGCCGATCAGCACGTAGCGCGGCACGTCCGGCGGCGTGCCGACGATGCGCCAGCCAAGCAGGCGCAGCCAGACGCGGGCCAGATGGTGCAAAACGCTGTTGAGCAGCGGCGTGGTGAAAATGGTGGTTTTGCGCATGCCGGTTCCTTAGCCCCGCCCGCGCCGGCCGCCCCGGCGGCGCGACGTTTTGGCAGAGGAATCATCGGGAAAATCGTCGAGGCCTTCCCAGTGGCTGGGTGCTTTGTTGCGCCCGCCGCTACTGCTTTTGGTGGGCGCTGCGGCGGGCGCCGGAGCACTCGCAGCGGCGCCGGGCAGGGCGCTTTGCGGTGCGAAATCCGGCTCGTCGATACGCGGCAGCGGCGCCTTGAGCAGGGCTTCGATGGCGCACAGTTGCGGCATTTCATCGGCGGCGACCAGCGAAATCGCGGTGCCCGGCTGGCCGGCGCGGCCAGTGCGGCCAATCCGGTGGATGTAATCCTCGGCCTGCAAGGGCAGGTCGAAATTGAGCACTTGCGGCAGACCGCCGATATCAAGGCCACGCGCGGCGATGTCGGTCGCCACCAGCACCTTGACCGAACCTGCCTTGAACCCGGCCAGCGCCTTGCTGCGCGCGGCCTGCGGCCGGTCGGCATGGATGCAGTCGGCGGCGATGCCAGCGGCGGCCAGCGCGGCGGCGAGTTCGTCGCAGCCTTTCTTGGTCTTGGCGAAGACCAGCAACTGCTGCCAGCCGCGCCGCTGGTAAAGCGCCAGCAGCAATTCGCGCTTGCGCGCCCGGTCGACCGGGATCAGCGCCTGTTCGACGGTGCGGGCGGCGGCGTTGCGCGGGCCGGCTTCGACGCTGCGCGGGTCGCGCAGGCGACTGCGGGTGAGGCCGCGCACCGCGTCGGGGAAGGTTGCCGAAAAGAGCAGAGTCTGGCGCTGGCGCGGAAAGGCCGAGAACAGGATCGACAATTCTTCGGCAAAGCCGAGATCGAGCATGCGGTCGGCTTCGTCGAGGACCAGCAGGCGCAATTCGCGAAAGCGCACCGCCCCCTTGGTGAACAGGTCGACCAGCCGCCCCGGCGTCGCCACCAGCACATCGACGCCCTGCGCCAGCCGGCTTTGCTGCGGATTGAGGCTGACCCCGCCGTAAGCCGCGTAGCTGCTCAGACCGAGGCCGGCGCTGTAAGCCTGCAGGCTGGCCAGCACCTGTTCGGCGAGTTCGCGGGTCGGCACCAGAACCACCGCCCGCACCTGGGTTGCGGCGACCGGCGCCGGCTCGCCCTGGGCAAGGATTTGCAGCAAGGGCAGGGCGAAGGCGGCGGTCTTGCCGGTGCCGGTTTCGGCGGCGGCGATCAGGTCGCGGCCGGCGAGAATGACCGGGATCGCCTTTTCCTGGATCGGCGTCGGGGTGTCGTAGCCGCGTTCGGCCAGAGTCTGCAGCAGCGGCGCGGTGAGGCCGAGTTCGGCAAAAGTCATCGGAAAACCCATCAAGCGCCGCAGGATGCGGCGAAAAACCGCGATTTTAGCCGGTCGACCGTGAAAAACTCAGAAAGTCACCACCTTGTCGGCGTCCAGCGTCGCCTGCGCCAGTTCCGCCAGCGTGCCGATCACCACGCCGGGGATCAGCGGCAGTTCGCCGAGGCCACGCGCCAGCGCACAGGTGCGGCAGGCACGGATATCGACGCCGTGGCCGACCAGGGTTTCGACCATCCCCTGCAGGCCGTTGCTCGCGCCGTCGATCTGGTTGGGCAGGGCGAGCACGGTGGCGTCCGACATCAGGAAAATGCGCAGCTGCGGTGCCGCTTCATGGCCGATCAGCGCGGTTGCCAGACGCAGGCCGGAAAGGCAACGCTCGCTGCCGTAGGGGCCGGCGTGGATGATGATCAGGATGTTCTGCATGGGCGATCTCCATAAAAACAGGCCGGCGGCCCGAAACGGCCACCTTAGCGTAAACCGCAGCGCAGCGTCGCCACCGCGCCGCTGGCAGCGAACATGCGACAATTCGCCGATAAACGACAGCACACCGCAGAAGACAGATGGCAGATAACACCGGCAGCGGGCGCGAGGCGTCCTGGCAGCAGAATTCGGTATTGATCGTCGACGACGAGCCCGGGATGCAGAGCTTTTTGCAGCGGGCGCTGAGCCCGCGCTGCGCGGCGGTCGATTGCGCCGGCAGCGTTGAAGCCGCGCGACCGCTGCTCGAACGCCGGCGTTACGACCTGATCGTGCTCGACATCGCGCTGCCCGGCTGCTCGGGAATCGACTGGCTGCACGAGTTGCGTGCCGACGGCTACGCCGGCGACGTGATCCTGATGACCGCCTACGCCGACCTCGATACCGCGATTGGCGCGCTGCGCGCCGGCGCTGCCGATTTTCTGCTCAAGCCTTTTTCGCTGGCGCTGGCCCTGAACGCGATCCAGCGTTGTTTCGAGCGCGCGCAACTGGCCAGCGAAAACTTCGTGCTGCGCCGGGAGGTCAGCAGCCACGCCTCGGACGTGCAGGGCATCATCGGCCAGTCGGAGGCGATGCTCAAGGTCTGCGACCGCCTGAAACGCATCGCGCCGACCCCGGCGACCGTGCTGCTGACCGGCGAATCGGGCACCGGCAAGGAAGTCGCGGCGCGGGCGGTGCACCGCATGAGCGGGCGCAGCGGGCCGTTCGTGCCGGTGAATTGCGCGGCGATTGCCGGCGAACTGCTCGAATCCGAGCTGTTCGGCCACGTCAAAGGCGCCTACACCGGCGCCCAGCAAAGCCGCGAAGGTCTTTTCTACTACGCGCGCGGTGGCACGCTCTTCCTCGACGAAGTCTCGGAAATGCCGGCTGCGGCGCAAGCCAAGCTATTGCGCGCCCTCGAAGAACGGCGCATCCGCCCGGTCGGCTCGGAGCAGGAGGTCGAGGTCGATGTGCGGGTGATCGCCGCCAGCAACCGCGACCTCAAGGCCGAGGTCGCGGCACAACGCTTCCGCCAGGATCTGTATTACCGGCTGCAGGTGCTGGAAGTGACCTTGCCGCCGCTGCGCGAGCGGCCGGCAGACATTGCGCCGCTGGTCGCCCATTTCATGGCCCAACTGGCACCCAGCCTGGGCATGCCGCCGCTGGTCCTGGATGGCCGCACCCTGGCGCGGATGGACGACTACGACTGGCCGGGCAATGTCCGCGAATTGCGCAATCTGGTCGAACGTTCGCTGATCCTCGGCTGGTTCGACATCGGCCCGGAGCCGGAAATCGGCGTCCCGGCAAGCGTCGCTTCGCTCGACGAAACCCTGGAGGCGGTCGAAAAGCGCCATATTCTCGCCGTGCTCGCCGCCTGCGACGGCAATAAATCGGAAGCCAGCCGGCGGCTGGGCATTTCACGCAAGACCATGGACCGCAAATGCCAGGCCTGGGGCATCTGACGCCGTCGGCCGACACCCAGCCGTCGGCCCGCCGTTCGCTGCGCACCCGGCTGCTGTTGCTGGCGCTGTTGCCGCTCGGTGTCGTGCTGCCTTTGCTGGTCGCGGTGCTCGGCTGGTGGGGCGGCGACTATTTCGACCGCTTGCTGGTGACCAAGGTGCGTTCCGACCTGGCGGTGGCGCACGGCTATTTCGAGCGGGTCAGCGATGGAACCGGCCGCTCGCTGGCAGCGCTGGCCGAATCCGAACGCCTGGCGCGCAGCCTGCGCCTGAGCCCGGCCGCGCGCGACCGGGCAATCAACGACCTGTTGCTGTCGATTCGCGGCGAGCAGCGGCTCGATTTTTTGCACTTTGTCACGGTCGACCGTGAAAATCGCGAAAAACCGCAGCGACCGGCGATTGCCTCGGCCCTTGCCGGCAGCCCGCTGACCAGCAGCGAGGTTTTTTCGCCGGAAGAACTCGCGGCGCTCTCGCCGGAGCTCGCGCAGCGCGCGCAAACGCCCTTGATCGCCACCGCCAACGCCCGCCCCGACAATCGCGCCAGCGAAAACCGGGGGCTGGTGATCCATGCCGCCGCGCCGGTCCGCGACGCGGCCGGCAAGATCGTCGGGGTGCTTGAAGGCGGTGTGCTGCTCAACAAGAACCTCGATTTCATCGACCGCCTCAACGCCATCGTCTACCCCGAAGGTGCCTTGCCTTTCGGCAGCGCCGGCACCGCCACGCTGTTCCTCGGCGATGTGCGGGTGGCCACCAATGTCCGCCTGTTTGCCGGCGACCGCGCCATCGGCACCCGCGTTTCCAACGCCGTGCATGGCGCCGTGCTCGGCGATGGCAAGACCTGGCTGGACCGCGCTTTCGTCGTCAGCGACTGGTATGTCTCGGCCTACGAACCGCTGGTCAGCGGCGCTGGCGAACGGATTGGCATGCTCTACGTCGGCTTTCTCGAAGGCCCGTTCAGCGGCGCCCGGCGCCAGGTGTTTGCCGGCATTGCGCTGCTCTTCGGGCTGGTCATGCTGGTTGCCGGCACCCTGGCCGCACTGTGGGCGCGGCGGGTCTTCCGCCCGGTCGAGCGGATGCACGCGGCGATGCACGCGATCGAGCGCGGCGACGCGCATGCCCGCGTCGGCGCGGTCGGCAGCGCCGACGAACTGGGCATCGTCGCCGCCCATTTCGACCGCCTGCTCGACCAGTTGCAGGCACAGACCGATTCGCTGAAGCGCTGGGGCGACTCGCTCGACGGCAAGGTCGCCGAACGCACCGCCGAACTGGAACAGGCGGTGACCAATCTCAAGGCGGCGCAATCGCAACTGGTCAAGAACGAAAAACTCGCCGCCATCGGCCAGCTCACTGCCGGCGTCGCCCACGAAATCAACAACCCGATTGCGGTGATCCAGGGCAACCTCGAAGTCCTGCGCGCGCTGCTCGGGCCGCAGGCCGAGCCGGTCGAGCCGGAGATCAAGCTGATCCACGAACAGGTGCACCGCATCCGGCTGATCGTCACCAAGCTGCTGCAATTTGCCCGCCCGCACGACTACGCCGGCTATCTGGAGCCGGTCAACGCGCCGCAACTGGTGCAGGACAGCCTGCTGTTGGTCCGCCACCTGCTCAAGAAGGGCCACATCGCCATCGAGCAGCAACTCGACAGCAGCCGCCAGATTCTGTGCAACAAGAGCGAGGTGCAGCAGGTGATCATCAACCTGCTGGTCAATGCCATCGAAGCGATGCCGAGCGGCGGCCTGCTCAAGCTCGCCGCCGAGGACTGGGACGAAGCCGACATGCCGGTCGGCCTGCGTCTGTCGGTCAGCGACAGCGGTTCCGGCATCCCGGCCAAGGACCTCGAACGCCTGTTCCAGCCCTTCTTCACCGCCAAAAAGCCCGGCGGCAACGGCCTTGGCCTGTGGGTCAGCAAAACCCTGATCGAACGCTACGGCGGCCGCCTCACCGCCGCCAGCCCGCCCGGCCAGGGCGCCTGTTTCACCGTCTGGCTGCGCTGCGAGCCGATTGAGTAAATTGGCCGTTTTTCCGGGTTGACCGTGGCAACCCGGTCAGCGCCGAGCAACCGGCCCACCCGACCCCGCCAGTAGCGACCAAGCTCTGGAATACGCCCCCGTGGCGGGCAGCAAGGCTCAAACCGGTGACGGTTCCTTTGCCTCACCGCTGCTGGCGGCGGCCGCCTCCTGCTCGGCCAGACGCAGGCCAAACTTGGCCATCGCCGCAATCACGTCGAGCAATTCCAGCCCGAGCGCAGTCAGCGCGTACTCGGTGGTCGGCGGCACGGTCGGATATTGCGTGCGCGTCACCAACCCGCGCTGTTCCAGCAGGCGCAGGCGGTCGGCGAGCAGGCGCGGGCTGATTCCGCTCAGGCTGCGCTGCAATTCGGAATAGCGCTTTTTGCCGCCGATCAGGTCGCGGATGATCAGCGTCGTCCATTTGCCCTCGATCAACTCAGCAGTACGCCGTACCGGACAAGCGCCGGGGCACTCACCGGCAATCGCGGTATTCAGTTCCGGTGCCAGTTCCGGCCTTGATTCAGTTTCCAGTTCCGGCGTCAGTGGCTCGGTGTGCATGCGCTATTTCTCCTGATCGGTCGGTCCGGGGTCATCTGCGGCCGGCGTCGCCATGGTCCGAGCTACCGGGCGCAGGCACGGCTGCCCCTGCTGGTTGCCCGGCGGCCGGCCCCATGCCGCCCAGACCGGCCTTTAAATTTCACTTCAAACTTCACTTTTGGTAACTACTTCATAAAGTGAAGTATAGCGCCTATAGTGCCGCGCATTCCATCCACTCACCGAGGTTTTCGATGTTCCGCTTCTTCCTCCGCCTGGTCGCCGTGATCCAGATTGTGCTCGGTCTGGCTTATGCCTTCGCCCCCGCCGCCTTCCTCGCCCGCATGGGCCACAGCCCGCTGCCGCCCGATCTGGCCTATCCGTTCGCGATGCTCGCTGCCCGCTTTCTGGTTTATGGTGCCGGCCTGTGGCTGATCAGCCGCGATCCGGCCCGACACCTGCTGTGGATCCGCCTGATGGGCTACATCCAGTTGATCGACCTCAGTGCCGGCCTGTTCCACACCCTCACCGGCAACGTCAGCTGGTCGCATTCCGCCTTCCCGATGTTCAACGCCGTCTGGATTGCCCTGTTTTGCCTGCTCTGGAAACCGCAAGATGCCGACCAAGCTGCCTGATTGCCTGAGGCGCCCGCTGCCCGCCGGACTCGCCCTGATCACCGGCCTGCTCGCCGGCTGCAGCAGCCTCAACCCGCACTACGATGCCGGACTGGCGCACCACACCCCGACCGGCTTCCGCAATGCCAGCGCCGAGTTTTCCCTGCCGCCGCTCAGCGACCTGATCCGCTGGAATCTCGAACGCTGGCTTGGCCCGGACGTGGTACACGATCTGTCGCAGGTGCCGCGCGCCGAACCGGACCGCGATTTCCTGCACGCCAACCGTAGCGAGGACAGCGTCACCTGGCTCGGCCACGCGACCCTGCTGGTACAAACCGGCGGCCTCAACATCCTCACCGACCCGATCTTTTCCGAACGCGCCTCACCGCTCCCCTGGCTCGGCCCCAAGCGCCTGCTACCGCCAGCACTGAGCATCGCCGAATTGCCGGCCATCGACTATGTGCTGATCTCGCACAACCACTACGACCACCTCGACCGCGCCAGCATCGCCGCGCTGGAGCAAGCCGGCCAACCGATTTACCTGGTGCCGCTCGGCGTCGAACGCTGGTTTGCCGAGCAAGGCATTCCGGCAACGCGGGTCAAGGCGCTCGACTGGTGGGGCAGCTGGCATAGCGGCGAGACGCAATTCGCCTTCGTCCCGGCCCAGCACTGGAGCAAACGGGCGCTGACCGACACCTTGGCCACGCTATGGGGCGGCTGGGTGATCCGGCGCATGACGACAAGGACAGCGGCCAAATCGCCGGCCATGCCCCACGCCGCCCCCGCTTCGCCAGCGGCGGCGAGCCACCAGCCAGCCACCGCCCCCGGCTTCAGCCTGTTCTTTGCCGGCGACACCGGCTACAGCCCGGCCTACGCCGCCCAACTCAAGGAAATCGCCCGCCGTTACGGCCCCTTCGACGTCGCCGCGCTACCCATCGGTGCTTACGAACCGCGCTGGTTCATGGTCCAGCAACACGTCAACCCCGACGACGCCGTGCATATGCATCGTGACCTCGGCCAGCCGTGGAGCTTCGGCATTCACTGGGGCAGCTTCCCGCTCACCTCGGAGCCGGTACACCAAGCGGCCACCGACCTAGCGCTAGCCCGCACCCAGCACGGCGTTTCGGCAACCCGCTTTGTGCTGCTGCCGCAGGGAGAAACCCGGCGCGGACGGTGAAAGCAGGCTTGCCCGGCCGCCACCTTGCCCGTAGGGGCGGGCGGCGGCCGGCAACAGTTGGGCCTGATCGCGCTGAAAATGGCCCGAATGGCGCGGTGGACCGTAGAAAGGGCCTGATCGACGGCCCTCAAAATCAATCGTGGTCTGTGCTTCCAATTATTTCAGCCACTCGACATAAAAACGTTCAGTCCTTATGCTGTAGTGTTTATAGCGAATCGCTTCCCGAACGCGCCCAAGCAAGGTCGAGGATTGGCTTATTTTCATGCCGTACCTGCCAACGAAAATTGACTGTATATAAACACAGCATATCGTGTTTTACTTATGACAAGAACCTTTGGAGGCACCCTATTCGCCAGCGTAAACGGCGCAAAGCCGGGATACATGGTGCTCGCGCCGCGTATCCCGGCTCCGCGCCATGTTTCACCGCCATCCATTCCCGGAAATAATATGTCCTCCCCAGTCCAACGCAGCACAGGCTGCGGCTTTCAAGCGGACACCCTATCGAGCATGGATGGCGGCATTCCAGAATGTTTGGCGATTCCGCCATCGACTTTACGTTAGGTTCTTTCCATGAAGGCATACGCATACCCAACGGGTGAACCGCTCAACGAGTACGGATTGCTTGAGCTAAATGAGATCTCGCTCTCCGCAGACTCCAAAACGGTTCGTGCTGTTGCTCAATTCCTCATGGCAGCTGCTGATGAAATGGACCGAATGGGAGAGAGCTATGGGCATTTACACATGCAAGACGAAAGTGATGCTTGGAAAAAAGAGTGGCCCGATATAGTTGTGTGCAATCCGAATGAATAAAAAACCTAACATTCCGGTCAAGGCGCGGCCTTCGGCCGCTGGGACGTCCCGCAAGCGGGCCGCCCCTTACCTTGCACGTTAGGCATCTATGAGTTGCATGCTCCGAGCCGGTGGCACAAATTTCAATGCGGACGGCTTCATCGCTAGCGTCCCGCTTCTCATTGATTCAATGTGGCGCAAGGGTGAGAGGCGCTTCCCGAATAGCACTACAAACGAACAAATCAATGAATCCTCGGGCATTCGAATTGTGGCCAGCGAAGCCAGCCTCTCTGAATTGCCGCAGCAAATCGAAGATGTAATTTCGTTCCTTCAAAGCAACCTTGAAAACCTAAAACGCCTGAGTTTGTTCCCTGGTGTTGAGTGGTTGGTTCTTGATTTCGGGGCTGAAATATATCCGCCTGGTTGGTCCTCATTCACATTTCCACCTGCGTTGTTGTCGTTGTCAGGTCAGGCCGGCATTTCTCTATGTCTGTCGGTGTACCCAACCGAAAATGAGGCAGAAACCAATGCCTAACATCACAATCCACCGGACCTCCGGCAAGCTGCGCTTGCCTGCGTCCGGTGATTTTCAACGTTAGGGAGACTTGGCCAATGCAAATTTATTGTCCTGCTCAGCTAGACGACGAGCAGGCTGCTAGATACATAAACGAGTTCTGGCGCGCCAGAGAGGAGCCGGAGCTTGTTCTCAATTTCTCCACCTTGCGCTTTGTCTATCCTGCGGGAGCGTTAATTCTCGCTCTCGGCGCACGGGACATGGTGAGGCAACGAGCACACCTCAATCTCGGTACCCATGTAAATGGGCATCAGACGCCAAGAAGTGCCTGTTCCTATCTAATGCATTTCGGATTCTTCCAGTTCATTGGGGTAGACCAAGGAAATCCAATCGGTGTCGCGCCAGGAAGCAGAAGCTACCTTCCAATAACCCGCATAGGACACGAGGACTTTCGCGAAGACGGGGTTGTGATTCAGGAACAAATCACGCGGCACTCCGCACGATTAACAACCGTCCTTTATCCAAGAGAGGCGGATTTTTCAAGAGCAGACATGCTCACTTTCTGTCTTCGAGAAATAATTCGTAATGTGTTTGAGCATTCACAGGCGCGCGAGTGTTTTGTAATGGCTCAGCGATGGAATACGGGGCTAGCTGAAATCACTATTGCGGACGAGGGTGTCGGCATACCGTACACTTTGTCCCAAGCGCACAACGTAACTAGTTCCAGGTCCGCCTTACGAATGGCCTTGATGCCAGGAATCTCCCGAATAACGGACCCGGTTAATGACGATAAGTGGCAGAACTCGGGATTTGGTCTCTATGTAGTGTCGGAAGTTGGAAAGCGTCTAGGTAGCTTCTCCATTCTTAGCAATGGCGCGATGCTTCATAGAACCCAGGAGGCCGATAGCTGGCTCGCAACTCCATCAAGAGGCACCGTTGTAAAACTCCGGGCAAATACTAATGACGCAGAGTATTTTCCAAACCTTCTTCAGAACATTGTCAATGAAGGGGAGTTGCTGGCCAAACAAATTCCTGGTGCAAGGCCAAGCGCATCAAAGGGATCCAGGCTTGTTGACCCTATTCTTTGGTAACTCCCGCATCGCTATGAACAAAACGCTCCCTAACATTACGGTCAACCTGACAACCGAAAGCGGGGCGCTCTTCGAACAGGCCGCCCCGCGCGGTTGCAGGTTACCTCAACGTTCGGCGTCTTACATGCTTCATCCCCCACAACTTTTGCGAGAATCATGAGGACTCTTACACTATCCGACCACACGGCCGACAAAGCATCTGCCGCTGCTGCTAAGCGAGAAGCAGAATACATCGCTGCCTCCGAGGCATATCGAAGTGCGTTGAATGCACGTGAGGCAGATCTCGAATCGCATCGAAAAGCTGTTGCGGCAGCTTGGCGCAACAGAGAGATATTTTCGACATTGGCTTCCGTCTTCCAACTTGGCATTGCTCATCTATCGGGCAAACCTCGCGCTCCCGTTCAGCGTGGAGCCGACAGAGAAGAGATAGTCTGGGCTAGTGGCAACGAGGGCGAAAGAAAGGTTGCCGCTTACCTCTCCCGGTTGTCAGATGAATGGATATTGGTATCTGGGTATCGAAATGCGAAAGGCGAAATCGATCAGGTGCTTCTTGGCCCGCGAGGAGTCTTTGCTATCGAAATCAAGTTCATCAACGGAGTCGTCCATTGTGACGGAGATCGCTGGTGGAGCGACAAATACGACCGGTACGGAAATCTCGTCGAGACAAACAAGCCTCTCGCTGACAAACGCGGACGCGGCCCCAGCAAGCAACTCAACGACTCCGCAGATTTGCTTCAATCCTTTCTCGCCAAGCGAGTCAATGTCAGTCGTGTTCATCGGGCGGTCGTCCTTTCGCACGACTCCTCGCGCCTCGGTGATCTGAAAAACATCACTGTTGATGCCGTGGCGACTATCGACGCTCTTGACCTTGACCGGCTATTTTCCCGTTCTTCAATCAACTTAGATACCCAAGCCGTTGAACGCGTTCTCCAAGCAATAAGGAAGGATCACGATTTCAACGAAAGACCCAAGCCTCGTCGTGAGCGGCCTGCATCTGTTCAATAGTCCAGCTATGAGACGCCGAACCCATCATTCCACCGGACCTGCGCGAAAAGCTGCGCTTTTGCCATCCGCTGAACTCCAACGTTACATAGATTGACCGGCAGACTCTGAAGTACGCCTGTCCGGTCACACTCCTAAAGCTCGCACATTGGTCGACTGGTCCCTGCCTCAATACCTGGATAGCGCCGGCACAGCTGAAATCAGCCGCCATGGCCAACCCCATCGAGATTCCGCAGCCAGGCCAAAAATCACGGTCAACCCGCAACTTTCACGCAAAAACAAACAGTTGAAGCTTGGCAAGCAAGGGGCCAAGGCGGTAAACTGCGCGCCTCTGCCGAGGAGCGCTGCGACCTGACTTGATTCAGGCCAGGCTCGGCAACGATCAACGGCGCTCGCAAACCCTGTTTTCATTGGCCGGTTTGCGACGCCGTTTTGCTTTGTCTGGCGTCTGCGTTCCCGGCCCGCACTCTTGCCGAGGTCATCGCCATGCAGCCAGATCGCCGAATTTCCGACAAAACCGCCGAACTCCAATCCCTGCTTGCGCAGCGCCTGCTGGTGCTCGACGGCGCGATGGGGACGATGATCCAGCGCCACGGACTGCAGGAGGCCGATTATCGCGGCGAACGCTTCAAGGATCACCCGCACGACCTCAAGGGCAATAACGACCTGCTGGTGTTGACCCGCCCGGACGTGATCGGCGGCATCCACCGCGAGTACCTCGAAGCCGGCGCCGACATTCTCGAAACCTGTACCTTCAACTCGACCGCCGTTTCGCAGGCCGACTACAAGCTCGAAGCCATCGTTTACGAGCTGAACAAGGAAGGCGCCGCGCTGGCACGCGCGCTGTGCGACGAATTCACCGCTGCCAACCCGGCCAAGCCGCGCTTCGTTGCCGGCGTGCTCGGCCCGACCAGCCGCACCGCGTCGATCTCGCCGGATGTGAACGACCCCGGCTACCGCAACGTGACTTTCGATGCGCTAGTGAGCGATTATCTGGAAGCGATTCGCGGCCTGGTCGATGGCGGCGCCGACATCCTGCTGGTTGAAACCGTGTTCGATACGCTCAACGCCAAGGCGGCGCTGTTCGCCATCGAGCAATTTTTCGACGCTGCCGGCCGCCGCTGGCCGGTGATGATTTCCGGCACCATCACCGATGCCTCCGGCCGCACCCTGTCCGGGCAAACCGCCGAAGCCTTCTGGAACTCGCTGCGCCACGTGCAGCCGCTGTCCTTCGGCCTCAACTGCGCGCTCGGCGCGCAGGAACTGCGCCAGTACGTCGAAGAACTGTCGCGCGTTTGCGACTGCTTCGTCTCGGCCCACCCCAATGCCGGCCTGCCGAATGCCTTTGGCGGCTACGACGAAACCGCCGAGATGCTGGCCGACGAGATCGAAAGCTGGGCCAAGGCCGGCATCGTCAATATCGTTGGCGGCTGCTGCGGCACCTCGCCCGAGCACATCGCCGCCATCGCGCAGCGCGTGGCCACGGTCAACCCGCGTCAAGTGCCAAAAATCGCCCCGGCGCTGCGCCTTTCCGGGCTGGAGCCGTTCAACGTCACCCGCGATTCGCTGTACGTGAACGTCGGCGAGCGCACCAACGTCACCGGTTCACGCGCCTTTGCGCGGATGATTCTCGAAGGCCGCTTCGACGACGCACTGGCCGTCGCCCGCCAGCAGGTGGAAAACGGCGCCCAGGTGATCGACATCAACATGGACGAGGCGATGCTCGATTCGCTCGCCGCGATGGACAAGTTCCTCAAGCTGATCGCTTCGGAACCCGACATTTCGCGGGTGCCGATCATGATCGACTCGTCGAAGTGGGAAGTGATCGAGGCCGGCCTCAAGTGCATCCAGGGTAAGGGCATCGTCAATTCGATCTCGATGAAGGAAGGCGAAGCCAAGTTCCTCGAACAGGCCAAGCTCGCCCGCCGCTACGGTGCCGCCGTGATCGTGATGGCCTTCGACGAGAAAGGCCAGGCCGACACCTATGCGCGCAAGACCGAAATCTGCGGCCGCGCCTACGAACTGCTGACCAAGCCGGTAGCCGCTGGCGGCGCCGGTTTCCCGGCCGAAGACATCATCTTCGACCCGAACATCTTCGCCATCGCCACCGGCATTCCCGAGCACGACAACTACGCGGTCGACTTCATCGAGTCGGTGCGCTGGATCAAGGAGAACCTGCCGCACGCGCACATTTCCGGCGGCGTCTCCAACGTCTCGTTCTCTTTCCGGGGCAATGACCCGGTGCGCGAGGCGATCCACACCGTCTTCCTCTACCACGCGATCCAAAACGGCATGACCATGGGCATCGTCAACGCCGGCATGCTCGGCGTGTACGACGATCTGGAGCCGGAACTGCGGGCCAAGGTCGAGGACGTGGTGTTGAACCGAAACCCCGGTGCCGGCGAGGCGCTGGTCGAGTTTGCGCAGACGGTGAAGGAAGGCAAGAGCAAGGACAGCGGCCCCGATCTCTCCTGGCGCGAGCAGCCGGTGGAAAAGCGGCTGGAACATGCGCTGATCAAGGGCATCACCGATTTCGTCGTCGCCGACACCGAAGAAGTGCGCGCCCAGCTCGCCGCCGCCGGCAAGCCGCCGCTGGCGGTGATCGAAGGGCCGTTGATGAACGGCATGAACCACGTCGGCGACCTGTTCGGCGCCGGCAAGATGTTCCTGCCGCAGGTGGTCAAGTCAGCGCGGGTGATGAAGCAGGCGGTCGCGCATCTGGTCCCGTTCATCGAGGAAGAAAAAGCCCGCTCCGGCCTCGGCTCCAAGGGCAAGATCCTGATGGCCACCGTTAAAGGCGACGTGCACGACATCGGCAAGAACATCGTCGGCGTGGTGCTCGGCTGTAACGGCTACGATGTGATCGACCTCGGCGTGATGGTGTCCTGCGACAACATCCTCAAGGCGGCGCAGGAACATCAGGTGGACATCATCGGCCTCTCCGGGCTGATCACTCCGTCGCTTGAAGAAATGGCGCACGTCGCCAGCGAAATGCAGCGCCTCGGCCTCAAACAGCCGCTGCTGATCGGTGGCGCGACGACCAGCCGCGCCCACACCGCGATCAAGATCGCGCCGAATAGCGAAAGCCCGGTGGTTTATGTGCCAGACGCCTCGCGCGCCGTCGGCGTCGCCACCAAGCTGCTGTCGACCGAGCAAAAGGCCGGCTACGTCAGCGAAATCGCCGCCGAATACGAAGCAGTGCGCGCCGAACACGCCGGGCGCAAGGGGGCGACGCTGGTGACGCTGGCCGAGGCCCGCGCCAACCGTTTCACTGCGGCCCATACCCCGATCAAGCCGGCCCAGCTTGGCCGCCAGGAACTCAGCATCCCGCTCGCCGATTTGCTGCCCTACATCGACTGGTCGCCGTTCTTCCAGACCTGGGACCTGGCCGGGCGCTACCCGGCCATCCTGCAGAATGAAACCGTCGGCGAAACTGCGCGTCAGCTGTTTGCCGACGCGCAGGCGATGCTGGGCAAAATCGTTGCCGAAAGCTGGTTGACCGTGAAAGCGGTGTTCGGGCTCTACCCGGCGCGCGGCGAGAACGAAGACATCGTGCTGTACACCGACGAGTCGCGCCGCCAGGAAGCCGCCCGCTGGGTCGGCCTGCGCCAGCAGCACAAGCAGCCGCAGGGCCGCTTTAACGTGGCGCTGGCCGACTATGTCGGCGAGCAGGACTACGCTGGCGCCTTCGCCGTCACCGCCAGTCTCGGCATCGACGCGCACGTCGCCCGTTTTGAGGCGGCGCACGACGATTACTCGGCAATCATGCTCAAGGCCTTGGCCGACCGCCTCGCCGAAGCCGCCGCCGAATGGCTGCACCAGCAGGTACGCAGCACGTACTGGGGCTACGCCAAGGATGAACAGCTCGACAACGACGCGCTGATCGCCGAACAGTATCAGGGCATCCGCCCGGCCCCCGGCTACCCGGCCTGTCCGGACCATACCGCCAAGCGCGAGCTGTTCCAGCTGCTCGACGCCCCGGCGATTGGCATGGCACTGACCGAATCCTGCGCGATGACCCCGGCGGCGGCGGTTTCCGGCTTCTACATCGGCCACCCGGCCGCCAGCTATTTCGCGATCCCGAAAATCGGCCGCGACCAGTTGGAAGACTGGGCCGCGCGCAAGGGCATGCCGCTCAAGGAAGCCGAACGCTGGCTGGCACCGCTGCTGTAAGCAGCGCAAACAGCTTGAAGGCGGCCATCCGCAAGGTTGGCCGCCTTCAACTCAGCAAACCGCGACTCCGGGCTTCCGCCCACAGGGCCCGGGCAAAAGCCTTCCAGGCCGGCCCGCCATGCGTTTCCAGACCCTGCCCGGCGCTTTCAGTCATGGTTTTGAGCATTACCCCCGCCAGGCCAAACAGTTCGATCCGCGCCAGTTGCTGGTAATCAAGCGCCGCACTCGCCGACAAATGAACATCTGCCGGATTGAAGGCCAGCGCTTCGCGGGCCAGCAGGCGCAGCGCGACGTCGTCGCCCCAGTCGATCCCGAGGGCAATCCCCTTGCGAACTATTTCGGCCTCGATCTCGGCTGTATCGCGGGCATAGTTTTCAAAACCGGCCATTTTGGCACTCCCTGACGATTGATCCATGCGGCCAGTATACGTACTGCCAAAGATTGCCGGCGGCCGATTGACGCCACTCCGGCAGCTTTCTATAGTCAGGCTTCGCATCTTTGCTGCCTAGCGCCCCTTATGCGCCGTCACCCCCGCCTGCTCCACTTTTCGCGCGAACACCATCTCGCCCTGCGCCTAGCCAAACACGCCAGCGCCGCCGGTAGCAGCCTGCCGGTGGCCGAGGTCGCCGCCGAAGTCGCCGGCGTCCGTACCGAATTGCTGCGCCACTTCGCCGCCGAAGAAGAAGAGTTGTTCCCCGAACTGGCCGCCCACCAACTCACCGAACTGCACCGGCGGCTATTGGCCGAACACCGGGAATTAAGTGCTTTGCTGGCCAGCCCAGACGATGCCGTCAGGTTGCAACGCCTTGGCGAATTGCTGCGCGGCCACGTGCATTTCGAGGAACGCGAACTGTTCCCGGCGCTCGAAGCCGGCTGGCCGGCCGACGAGTAGGCAAGCAACCGGCCGGCAACGCTCAGCGCCAGCCACGGTGTTCGTGGCGATGCTCGTGACGGTGATGCCGGAAATCGCGGTAGCCCGGCCCCCAACCCGGAGCACTTCCGATCCACACCTGGCCGACCACTGGCGCCGGCGCAACGTAAGCCGGTGCAACATATTCGACACGCGGCGGTGGCGCGACATAAACGCTTTCACGCGGGTAGTAATACGGCCGGCTGACCGGCACCACGGTGCAGGCGCTGGCCTGTACGGCGAGCAACAGGGTGAGCAACAAGGTTTTGCGACTGGCTTTCACGGCTTTTTTCCTCAAAACAAGGGTTGACCGTGTAAACGCCCCCCAAGCGTCCCCCGCCGACGGCACACCGCCGGAGATACGAATTGTTACCGCGCGATCACGCAACGTCGCCAGAGCGGCCGTGCGCAAGCATCTGGCCGCTACGCAGCAAGCCCGTGCCCGGCGCAGCCAGGCCGCCGAGATGTCCGAACTGAGCACGGCAAGACCGACCGGGCCGGACCCGGCGGAAACGCTTTGCCACAAGCCGGTTACGTTTGGATACGCAGGATTACTTTTCTGCTGACATCGGCCGCGTCACCCCCCGCGTTATTCGGCACATGGCGCTGCATCAGGTTGTCAGCACCAGAAAACGAACCAACAACCTACCCAATCCAGGAGATACAAAAATGCAAGTTTCCAAACTGATCGTCGCTCTGACCGTTGCCGCCGGCTTCGCTTCCGCCTCCTTCGCCCAGGGCAATGCCGCCCCGGCCACGCCGGCAACTCCGGCCGCCGCCGCTGCCCCGGCAGCCAAGCTGACTGCCCCGGTCGCTCCGGCAACCCAGGCCGCCCCTGCCGCCAAGGCCGCAGTCGCCGCCAGCCCGGCCGCAACAGCCGGCGAAAAGAAGGTGGAAGCTGTCAGAGCGGCCGAACCGGCCAAAGCCGAGGTCAAGGCAGAAACCGCCAAGCCCGAAGCCAGCAAGCCTGCCGGCAAGCCGGCCAAGGAACACGCGCACAAGGGCGAAAAGCACGAGAAACACGGCAAGGCCGAAGCCAAGCCGGCCGTCCCGGCAGCGCCCGCTGCGCCCGCAGCCGCAGCCCCGGCTCCCGCCAGCAAGTAATTAGGCGCTGAATCACCCAGCCCCCCGCCCAGCCAGGGCGGGGGGCTTTGTTTTATCCGGCATCCACCCGCTCAATCCTGGCGCTTGCGCCAGCCATGCTGCTCGAGACAGGTCTGAATCCGCCGCACCGAAGCCCCGGTCACCGTGCCATCGTTGTACTGGCCGGTCTGGCTCTTGCAAAACCGCAAATCCGCCTCGTAATCCGCCACCGAAGCCCCGGCCTTCTCCCAATGCCAGCCGGGCTGGAACAGGGTGCAGGCGGCGAGGGGAAGGAAGGTGAGGGCAGCGCACAGGCGCAGTCCGGATCGCAACATGACAATTTCCTGATTTCTGGAAAAAATTTGATTATCCCGGCGGATGCTAACCTTCATCAAATTGCCGGTGGCACTGTTTAAGGGAAGCGCTCAGAAGTAGCTCATCCGCACTCTATCTGGCTACTTTGGACAAACAACTACATTCAATCTTGACGCTCCAATACAAAGAGGCCACTCTTTGCAAGCGGCCTCTTCGTATTTTTAATTATCACAAAATATAGATTTTTATAAAAATCAAGTAAATTGTGTAATATCAAAATAAAAATTTAATTTAAATATCGATCTTCGCATTCAACGCATTGTTTTCAATGAATTCCCGGCGCGGTTCGACATTTTCTCCCATCAGCGTGGTAAAGATTTCGTCAGCGGCAATCGCGTCGTCGATCTGGACCCGGAGCAGGCGGCGGACGGTGGGGTCCATGGTGGTTTCCCACAGTTGCTCGGGGTTCATTTCGCCAAGGCCCTTGTAGCGCTGCTTGTTGATGCCGCGTTCGACTTCGTTCAACAGCCACTTCATCGCATCACCAAAGTTGCTGATGACGGCCTTTTTCTCGCCACGGGCGATGATCGCGCCGGCGCCGAAGAGACCGGCGAGGGTTTCGCCGGTGCGCTTGAGTTGCAGGAAGTCGCCCGAGAGCAGCAGGTCTTCGTCGATCAGGCCGACCTTGAGGTTGCCGTGGTGCATGCGTTCGACGCGCAGGGTCCAGCGTTCCTGGATGTCGTCGAAGCGCGGCACGATGCGGATGCCGTTGCCAACGTGGGCAGCGATCTGTTCGCCGCTTTCCTGGGCTTTTTGCTCGTTTTCGAGGTTGACCGTGAGATTGTGACGGACGATGGCGTGCAGTACGTCCGGGTTGATCAGGTGGGCGATTCGCTCGATCACCGCTTCGGTGGCCAGCCACGAACGAGCGAGGTTTTCCAACGCGCTGCCGCTGATCGGCTCGGCGCCGGTTTGCGGCGTCAGCACGGCTTCGTCGAGCGCCATGTTGAGCAGGAATTGGTGGTATTCCTGATCGTCCTTGAGGTAACGCTCGGTCTTGCCGTGCTTGACCTTGTACAGCGGCGGCTGGGCGATATACACGTAGCCGCGCTCGATCAGTTCCGGCATCTGGCGGTAGAGCAGGGTCAGCAACAGGGTGCGGATGTGGGCGCCGTCAACGTCGGCATCGGTCATGATGATGATGCGGTGATAGCGCAGCTTGTCGATCTTGAATTCGTCCTTGCCGATGCCAGTGCCGAGCGCAGTGATCAGAGTCACGATCTGCTCGGAAGAAATCAGCTTGTCGAAGCGGGCCTTTTCGACGTTGAGTACCTTGCCGCGCAGCGGCAGGATCGCCTGGAACTTGCGGTCGCGCCCTTGCTTGGCCGAGCCGCCGGCGGAATCACCCTCGACGATGTAGATTTCGCACAGGGCCGGGTCTTTTTCCTGGCAGTCGGCGAGCTTGCCGGGCAGTCCAACGCCGTCGAGCACGCCTTTACGGCGGGTCATTTCGCGGGCCTTGCGGGCAGCTTCGCGGGCACGCGAAGCTTCGACGATCTTGCCGCAGATGGTTTTGGCGTCAATCGGGTTTTCCAGCAGGAAATCAGCCAGTTTCTGGGCGACGACTTCTTCGACCGCCGGACGGGCTTCCGAGGAAACCAGCTTCATCTTGGTCTGCGAGGCAAACTTGGGGTCGGGCATCTTGACCGAGAGCACGCAGGCCAGGCCTTCGCGCATGTCGTCGCCGGAAATATCGACCTTGGCCTTCTTGGCGATCTCGTTCTCGTCGATGTACTTGTTGATCACCCGCGTCATCGCCGCGCGCAGGCCGGTCAGGTGGGTACCGCCGTCGGACTGCGGGATGTTGTTGGTGAAGCAGAGTACCTGTTCCTGGTAGGAATCGTTCCACTGCATCGCCACTTCGACGCCGATGGTGACGCCGTCGCCGCCGACCTTGGCTTCGCCGGCTGAGTAAAAGATTTTCGGGTGCAGCACGCTCTTGGTGCGATTGACGTATTCAACGAAGCTCTGCACACCGCCAGCAAAGGCAAACAGTTCCTCCTTGCCGGAACGCTGGTCGACCAGCTTGATGCTGACGCCGTTGTTGAGGAAGGAGAGTTCGCGCAGGCGCTTGGCGAGGATTTCGTAGTGGAATTCGACGTGGCCAAAGATTTCTTCATCGGCCAGAAAATGCACTTCGGTCCCGCGTTTTTCGGTATCGCCCAGCACCTTGAGCGGTGAAATCTCGACCCCGTCACGCTGCTCGATGACACGGTCGACCGGCACCCCGCGGCAAAACTCCATGAAGTGCTTCTTGCCATCCCGGCGGATGGTCAGGCGCAGCCATTTGGACAGGGCATTGACGCAGGAAACGCCGACGCCGTGCAGGCCGCCCGAGACCTTGTACGAGTTCTGGTTGAACTTGCCGCCGGCGTGCAGTTCGGTCAGCGCGATTTCGGCCGCCGAGCGCTTGGGCTCGTGCTTGTCGTCCATCTTGACGCCAGTCGGGATACCGCGACCGTTGTCGATCACCGAAATCGAGTTGTCGGTGTGGATGGTGACAATGATGTCGTCGCAGTGACCGGCAAGGGCCTCGTCAATCGAGTTGTCGACCACCTCGAAGACCAGATGGTGCAAGCCGGTGCCGTCCGAAGTATCGCCGATGTACATGCCCGGCCGCTTGCGGACCGCCTCCAGGCCTTCAAGGATCTGGATGCTGGATTCGCCGTAGGCGGGTGCTTCCTGCGGGCTGTTGTTCTGTTGGCTTTCTTCGCTCATTGCTTGCTGTTCCAGGTGAAACGGGTCTTCGGGTGGGGACGGGCAGGGATCAGATGCGCATCGGCATCACGACGTACTTGAAGCGGTCGTTGCCGGGCAGGGTGACCAGGGCGCTGGAGTTGGCGTCGTTGAAGCTCCACTGCACTTCGTCGGCATGCACGTTGTTGAGCACGTCGAGCAGGTAGCTGACGTTGAAACCAACGTCGATGGCTTCGCCGCCGTAAGCGACTTCGATTTCTTCCTGCGCTTCTTCCTGCTCGGCGTTGGCAGCGATCAGCTTGAGCGCATTATCCGCGAGGACGACGCGCACGCCACGGAATTTTTCATTGGTCAGGATCGCGGCACGCTGCATCGCCTGCATCAGCGTCTGGCGGGAAACGGTCATGTGGTTGCGCAGGCTCTGCGGAATCACCCGTTCGTAGTCGGGGAATTTGCCGTCGATCAGCTTGGACACGAGAACGATGGAACCAAAGGAAAAACGCACCTGGTTGCTGGCCAGAGTCACGGTCAACGGCTCTTCGTTATCGGAAAGCAGGCGGTTGAGTTCAAGCACCGTCTTGCGCGGCAGGATCATTTCCTGACGGGCCAGGTCAGCTTCGATCCCGACGCTGGCAAATGCCAGACGGTGACCATCGGTGGCCACTGCACGGAGTTCGTTACCTTCGACCAGCAGTAGCAGGCCGTTCAGGTAATAACGCACATCCTGTGCCGCCATTGCGTACTGGGTCTTGCCGATCAACTGGCGGAAGGCCTTTTGGGGAATGGTGAATTGCCTGGTTTCGTCCTCGGTCAGCGTCATCCGGGGAAAATCGTCAGCCGGCAGGGTTTGCAGACTGAAGCGACTCTTGCCGGCACGCACCTGCAAACGCTTGTCCTCGAGTACCAGGCTGATTTCGGTACTGTCCGGCAGCGAGCGCAGGATGTCCTGCAATTTGCGGGCGCCAACCGTGACAGCGCCTTCACCGTCGCCACCGACACCGGTAGCGTGGTTGGTGATCTGGATTTCGATGTCAGTCGCCAGCAAGGTCATCTGGTCACCGCGTTTTTCCAGCAACACGTTCGACAGAATGGGCAGCGTATGGCGGCGTTCAACAATCCCCGACACAGACTGCAAAGGCGCGAGGAGCGTGTCTCTTAAGGTTTTAATAAGAACCATATATAAAATTCCTTCTAAGACTATATCGGGAACAAGTCTGTTGGTAACTCAGAATTTCAAATAAAAATCAGTAACTTGCCATCAATTTTCAGGTCTGGAAAAGCCTCTGAACTGGCTGTGGACGAAAACGGGACAATTTTCCCACAAACTGGCTTAAGTCGTTTCATCCCCAATGCAAAGACAGCTTGTTCACAGACTTGTCTACAACAATCTGCATGACTGCGGCTTGGCGGTGAACTTTCGGCCTTTCCTTCGTTTGTTCGATACGTCAGCTCTTTTTGAGCGTTTTCAGGTTTTCCCCTGATTCTTTAATAAACGCTGTATACAAAAAGACTATAAGGAATAAGTCAGGAACTAGTCTGTGGATAAGTAAAATTTTCCCTTTTATTTCAGTTGCTTGTTTGATAAAAAAGGGTCTGAGAAAGGTACTGAATTGGCTGTGGATGAATTGCGGACAATTTTTTCCGGTCAGGGCAATGCTCCTTCTCTCCCCAGTTGGCCGACAGCTTTTCCCCAGACTTGTTCGACCCGGCGGCTGAAATCAGCCCTTCAAAACCTGCAACAACACATGCAGATCGTGGTTGAGTTCGTTTTCCTTGGTGCGCAGCGAGTCGATGGTCTTGACCGCATGGATCACGGTGGTGTGATCGCGGCCGCCAAAGGCATCACCGATTTCCGGAAAGCTGTGTGAGGTCACTTCGCGGCATAGCCACATCGCGATCTGGCGCGGTCGAGCAATCGCGCGCGTGCGCTTTTTCGAAAAGAGGTCGGCAACCTTGATCTTGTAATAGTCGGCAACGGTCTTCTGGATGTAGTCCATGCCGACGTTGCGGACCGCACCGATTACGTCCTTGAGTGCTTCCTTGGCCAGATCGAGGGCAATCGGGCGACCATGGAAGGAGGAATAGGCCAGAACTTTCTTCAGCGCCCCTTCCAGTTCTCGCACATTGGAGCGCAGGTGCTTGGCGATGAAAAAGGCGACTTCGTCGTTCAGCTGCAGGTCTTCGGCTTCGGCCTTCTTTTTCAGGATGGCGACCCGCATTTCAAGTTCGGGCGGCTCGATCTGCACGGTCAGGCCCCAGTCGAAGCGGGTCACCAGCCGGTCGTCGAGACCGTTGATGTCCTTGGGGTAGGTGTCGCAGGTCAGGATAATCTGCTTGCGCGCTTCGATCAGTGCGTTGAAGAGGAAGAAAAACTCTTCCTGCGAGCGGTTCTTGCCGTTGAAGAATTGCACGTCGTCGAGCAGCAGCACGTCGAGGGTGCGGTAGGCGCGCTTGAAGCTGTCGAAGGACTTCTGCTGATAGGCGCGGACGACGTCGGAGTAGTAGTCTTCGGCATGCACATAGCGGACGACCTTGTCCGGATTTTCGCGGAGGATGGCGTTGCCGATGGCGTGGATCAGGTGGGTCTTGCCGAGGCCAGCGCCGCCGTAGATGAACAGCGGGTTGTAGGCACCGCCCGGGTTGCCGGCAACCTGCACGGCGGCGGCACGGGCCAGATCGTTGGCCTTGCCGACGACCAGATTGTCGAAGGTGAAGGTCGAGAACAAGCGCGATTTTTCGTAGTTGCTCATCCGGCCGCGCGGCTTGTCGCTGCCGGAAGCCGGGGCCGCCGGTGAAACCGCCCGTTGCGTGGCCTTGGTCGAAGCGAGGGGGCCGGCTGCGGGTTCGGTGGCTCCGGGAGCGGCTGCGGGGGCTGCCGTTGCCGGCTGTTCGCTGCGGGCAACCGGCGGCTTGGTGTTGCCGATGACCAGCGCGATGCTGACCGGCGCCGAGTAGAAACTGCGGGCGTATTCCTCGATCCGCGACAGATAGCGGTCGCGCACCCATTTGAGGATGAAGCTGTTGGGCGCGATCAGGCGCAGGCCTTCTTCCTGGGGAGCGGCTTCGCCTTCCAGCCGCAAGGGCTTGATCCAGGTGTTGAACTGTTGCGTTGGCAGTTCCTGTTCAAAACGTGCGAGACAGGATTCCCAGAATGCAGCCATAGGAAAAAAGACTCCGGCCGGTGCCGATTGGCAACGGTTAATTATTTGATTTATTAGGAAAATACAGAGATTTAAAGCAACCCAGGAAGGGTGCGAAGGG